>NZ_JBEWXT010000003.1 GCF_040538665.1 Aureibaculum sp. 2308TA14-22 | reverse complement strand
AACCCGCATAAGCCGGATTAACAATGTTCATGTTGTACATATACTGAGTATACTGCGGGTCTTGTTGTGCATGACCCTCTAGAGTACCTAAACCTAATATTAATAGTAAAACTACTGATGCTAATTTCATCTATTTTTTTTTAATTATTCTTTTAAGATAGTTTAGAATGCTATAATTTAACTATAACATTTTATGCTATTGCTTTGTAATTTATGCATACTATATTATAACAACCAAATTCTGTTATTTCCTACCTTTAAATTCGCTAATTAATAATTCTTATATGGCAAAAACCAAACCTTACTATTAGAAAAGATTTATTCTACTTCTAAAATCGTAATTTATGTAAAAACACCACTTATTACTTTTCCACTTAAGATATTAGCAAAACTACTAATACTATTTTAAAACACTTCAAAGAATTTCATAACTTTCTTTGAAGTGTTTTTTATTTAATAATTTACATATACCCAACCTGTTACAGGCTTTCTATCATCTTTGTTAAAGTAGATGATATAGTAGTACGTACCTACTGGTACTTTTTGATCTTTCTGAATGGTAATTTTTCCATCAGAGAATCCATCCCACCATTCAACAGGTGTTCTGCTTTCATTACTATAATCATATACTTTAGCACCCCATCTATCATATATCTCAATTCTGAAATCAGGATACCTACTTAATAACGGTACAATAAAGTAATCATTGTCTCCATCTCCGTTTGGTGAGAAAGCATCTGGTATTATTGTACATGATGTAACATCTAAGTAATTAGGCTTACCGTCGAAATCACAATCGTCATCATGCCAAATACCGTTTTCATTATCATCTTCTTCAAATGTTGGCACACCATCATTATCATCATCAGTATCTCTGTAATCAACATCATCATTAGTTGCTCCTGGCGTTGGGTCAAAATCGAAATTAGGCAGATTATTTGCTGGATCATCAATTTCGTCATTTGGATCAATATCATTTACATTACTACCTTCATAACCATCATCTAGTCCATCACCGTCAGTATCAGCATCTAATGGATCCACATCTGGGAAACCATCATGATCTTGATCATGTCCTTCAATATAATCATGTACACCATCATTATCAGAATCTTCATCTAAATAATCAGGATCATCGGCACCATCGGTATTAACTGGTGTAATACCATCACCCGAACCTGGGGTGATTTCGTAGGCATCATCTAAACCGTTACCGTCAGCATCATCACCTGAAGGTGCAATATAACCATCAGTTGTTTGCCCTTCTACGTTGTCAGGAATACCGTCTCCGTCAGCATCAATGTCTAAATAATTAGGATTAGAATCACTATCTAAATTATCAGTTCCTTCAACTGATGTTAAAATACCATCTCCGTCATCATCAATATCTAAATAGTTTGGTTGGAAATCATTATCAAAATCATCATCAAACGGGTCTCCATTACCATTAATATCCTCATCTAGAGTTGCTACTCCGTCACCATCATCATCGGTATCTCTATAGTCTAGTGATAAATCTCCGTCAGTATCTGGCAAGTCAATTTGCGGATCGTTAATCTCGTCATTAACGTCAAATCCGTCATTATTGTCAGCACCTTCAAAAGCATCATCTAGTCCATCTTCATCAGCATCAATACCTATGTAAGTTACATCAGGAATACCATCATGATTAGCATCGTTACCTTCTATACTATCGACAACGTTGTCGTTATCGCTATCCGTATCAATATAATCAGGATTATCCGTTCCGTCAGTATTCTCAGGTGTTAGTCCTTCTCCAGAGCCTGGTGTACTTTCATAAGCATCATCTAAGCCGTTTCCATCAGAATCAACTCCTGAAGGTGCTATATAACCATCAGTTGTTTGAGCTTCTATATTGTCTGGAATACCATCATTATCAGCATCTATATCTAAGCTATCCTGATATATGTCACCATCTGAATTACCAGTTCCTTCAACTGTATCTAAAATACCGTCGTTATCATCATCAATATCATATAAGTCAGCTACGCCGTCTCCATCTGTATCTACTAATACTTCAATTGTAACTGTTGCTGTTGAAGTGTCGCCATTGCTATCTTCAATAGAATATGTAAAGGTATCAGTTCCGACAAAATCTGCATTAGGTGTAAATACCACATAATCGTCTGTTGGATCATTTGGTGTACCATTGGCATTAACCGTTGCTGTACCATTACTAGGTCCTGTGGTAATTACAATTGGTGTAGTACTTGGTCCGTCTCTACCAAAATCATCAGCACCGTTACCATTATCTAATAATACTGTAATGTCATTATTTGTTGAATTCTCTACAACAACAACTGAATCGTCTTCTGCCGTTGGTAAGAAATTGATAACAATATTATCTACAATGCTCTCATCGTCATCTGCAATGCCATCAGCTAAATCATCTGCACCAAAGCTTGTATTAGGATCACTATCTGGATCAATATTGTCAGCACCTGTAATTTCTGCTTGGTTATAATAACTTGTAGTTGTATTTGTCCCATTAACCAATACTTCAGCATTAAACGTTAACGCTAAATTAGCTCCATTTGCTATTGTTAAACCGATCCAGTTTATGGTGTTTCCTGTTAATATACCTCCATTTGAAATGGCAGTAATATTACCAAATCCGTCAGGAATAACATCTTCTATATTTACACCTGTGGCAGCACTTGGACCCGCATTACTTAGCGTTATAGTAAAAGTAACAATATCACCAGTAGTTGGATTTAAATCGTTAACCGATTTAACCAAACTTACATCAGAAACGGGTTGCGGCACAACATTTACAATATCATAATCATCTTCGTTCGTATCTCCATTATTTGGAGTAGAATCTGGATCAAAATTATCAGATGCTGTTACTTCAGCCGAGTTGTTATAAATTCCCGTGGCCAAAACTGTTGCTGTAATATTTAAAGTTGCCGAATTACCGTTGTTAATTGTTGGTACTGTCCAAACACCCGTACCAGAAACATAGGCACCTGCACCATCATCACTTACATAAGCATATCCTGATGGCAACAAGTCTGTTACTTGCACTCCTGTTGCATCACTTAATCCACCGTTATTTACAGCTAACGTAAATACCACATTAGAACCTACTAACGGAGCTGCATCATCAACTGTTTTAGTCAACTCTAGATCAGATACGGCTACTGGGTTTGTTCCAACCGTTGCAAAATCATCACCACTACCATCACCTGGAGTTGAATCTGGGTCTGCATTATCTGAAGCTGTTACTTCAGCATTATTAGTGTAATTACCAGTTGCATTAACGGTTGCCGTAATCTGTAACGAAGCCGATGATGCGTTGGCTATATTCCCAACAGTCCATACACCTGTTCCATCATTATAAGTTCCAGCACTATTATCACTAACGTATGTGTAACCATTAGGCAATACATCTGTAACTTCCACTCCAGTTGCGTCGCTCAATCCACCGTTATTCACAGTTAAAGTAAATACTACATTAGAACCTACTAATGGTGTAGCATTATCTACTGTTTTAGTCATTGAAAGGTCTGAAACTGCAGTAGGGCTCACACTAACTATATCACTTTCATCATCATCTGCGATACTGTCTGTTAAATCATCCGTTCCATAACTAGTGTTTGGATCACTATCCAAATCAAGATTATCCGAAGCTGTAATTTCTGCCCTGTTATCATAATTTCCACCAGCTAAAACTCTAGCCGTGAATTGGAAGGTAGCACTATTACTTGATGTAATAGTTAAACCAGACCAACTAATGGTATTGCCTGTTATAGATGAACCTGCCGTAATTGCGGTAACATTATCATAACCGTTAGGTACAACATCTTCAACTGTTACTCCTGTTGCATCACTTGGACCAGCATTGGTTACAGTTAACGTAAATGTTACATTATTACCCACAGCTGGTGTTGCATTGTCAACTGCTTTAGTTATACTTAAATCTGATACTGCATTAGGTGTAGTGCTCACAGTTGCGTAATCATCACCGCTTCCATCACCCGGTGTTGAATCAGAATCTGTATTATCTGAAGCTGTTACTTCAGCTGCATTAGTATAATTACCTGTAGCATTAACTGTTGCGGTAATTTGTAAACTTTCTGATCCGTTTAACGGGATATTTGGTACTGTCCAAACACCTGTTCCATCATCATATGCACCAGCCCCATTATCAGAAACATAAACATAACCTGTTGGTAGCACATCAGTTACTTGCACGCCTGTTGCTGTACTTGGTCCAGCATTATTTACTGTTAATGTAAATATCACATTTGAACCTACATTCGGTGTTGCATTATTCACTGTTTTTGTCATTGACAAGTCAGATACTGCTGCTGGATTAATTGTTACTGTATTACTTTCATCATCATCGGAAACTCCATCAGTTAAATCGTCTGTTCCAAAACTAGTCGTTGGATCGGAATCTGGATCTACATTACCAGACGCCGTAATTTCTGCTCTATTATCATAATCTCCTAATGCCAATACTTGAGCTGTAAACTCTAATACTGTTGGTGCTCCTGTTGAAACAGATAAACCTGACCAACTTATAGTATTGCCGGTTACGGATGCACCACCTGTAATTGCGGTAACAGAACCGTATCCGTTAGGCACAACATCTTCAACTGTTACCCCTGTTGCATTATTACCACTACTAGCTACAGTTAATGTAAAGGTAACGACATCACCTACATTAGGCGTTGCTGTACTTACCGCTTTGGTGATGCTTAAATCTGCATATTCAATTGGCGTTTCTGCAGTATCAGTTTCTGCGGTAGCAACTTCATCGGTAGTTACTGAAACTTCATTAATTACATTCGTACCTGTATTCGCTCTCCTCTGGAAATCAGCTAATGTTGTTGTATAACTGATGGTATATGTCCATGTTTCATTTTTCTCTATAACACCTGCTACTCCATTATCTCCGGTTGGACCAGTCAACACTCCGTTTGAACCATCTGGTAATAAATCAGTTATATTTATATTCGTTAAGTCTAAATCACCATTATTCTCTAAAGTAATTGTATAATCTATGGTCTCACCAATTGCTGTAATCGTAGCTGGACCACCTGTTTGAGTTTTTGTAACCACTAGACTCGGGTTACATCCTGGAGCGGTTAAGGTAACCGTTGTTGGATCTACTACAGCACAGGTTGTAACTGAATTTCTTACTGCAATTGTGTAAGGAGAACCTGCAGCGGTTAAACCACTAAATACATTAGAACCTTGATAGGTTGTTCCTCCATCAATACTATATTCTAAATTGGATCCAGTTGCCGTTATTGTAATTGTACCATCATTTAATGTTGGACAACTAGCGGTTGTTGGATCGGTAAAACTAACTGAATCAATAACAGGAAACGCATTAATTGTTATACTTGTCGTTGTGGTATTATTACACGTACCATCACTGAAACTATAAGTTACTGTATATGTTCCTGCAGTACTAGCTGCTAAATCAATTTCGCCTGTTGTAGCATCAATAACTAAACCAACTGTTGAACTATACGTCCCACCTACCTGACCAGTTTGAGTAACTGATGCTGTTCCAGATGCACAATATGGACTTCCGCTATATGCAATTGTCGCTGTTGGCAATGCATTAACGACAATGTCGACCTGGGTTGCTAAGCTTTCACATCCTGCAACGGTTTGTGTTACATAAACTGTTTGAGTACCTACGGCTCCTGATGGTGTAAACGTGGCATCACTATCTATTAAGGTAGTTAATGTTGCATCACTGTACCATGCAAATGTTGCTGATCCTCCTCCTGTAGCTGTAATATCTGCTATTAAATCACCATCACAATATGCTGATGGACTCACTGCTGTTGGGGCTGCTGGTGCCGATGGATCCGTTAGGGTAGTGCCTACGCTATTACTAGTACAACCTGAATTCTCTACATTAATCGCTGTATAGACTCCTGCTCCTAAACTGCCAATAGTCAACTCGCCTGAACCATTACTACTAATAGTTGCAGTCGTTGCTGCTCCACCATTCAATACATAACTTACCGTATAA
>NZ_JBEWXT010000002.1:2439-6313 GCF_040538665.1 Aureibaculum sp. 2308TA14-22 | reverse complement strand
TAGAGATTTACGAATAGGTTATGCCTATGATTACACGACAACCAATTTAGGGAACTATAATAGTGGTACCCATGAGGTATTTATGCAATGGGATATAGATTTTTCAAAGAAAAACCTAAAATCACCTAGATTCTTCTAAAAAACAATACCATTTATAAAATTGTTAAAATAAAATAATAACTTTCTAAAAGACCTTTAATAAAAGGCTAAACCTTGTATAAATAAGGCTTAACCTTTTGTTTTTTTCTTTAAATAGAAATCTATCCTAATTTGATTTCAAAATAAAGAAGTGTAAAACGCTTTTTTAACATTTTTTTATATATTTGTATTCATTGTAGAAATACAATAAAAACAAAAAAATTAGGGGAAAAACATGTATTTCTATTAACAACTCTATAGACTACACCATACACAACATTAAGTAAATAACATTATGAAAAAAGGTTACTTAACTACAATTTACGCAGTTTACGGTAAACATTTAAAACAAATATTAGTTGCATTACTAGTTATATTTAGTTTAGCAAATACTAATGCTGTTCAAGCACAAGATACTGATGGGGATGGAATTTCAGATAGTATAGAAAATGGCAATTGTGATATTTCGCAAAAAACGGAAGTAGTTGAGCTTTTTAGCGAGGACTTTGGTACTGGTACAGCTAGAACAACCAACGGCAATGTTTCAAACCATACATATGATAATTCAGGTGCAATACCTGATGGCTCTTATGCTGTTGCATCATCACTTTCTCCAGGTCTTGCATTTTATAATCGTTCAGAGGCAAACGGAGATTTAGATGCAAATATAGATCAGTTTGCTGGCCCTGCAGGAGGATCTAATAATGGAAGGTATTTAGCTATTAATATGATTAACACGGGCAATACTGAATTTTATCGTCAATCAATAGCTGGTTTAGCAATTGGTTCAGATTACAGGTATAGATTAGATTTGGCAGGATTGTGTAATGGTTGTGCAGACATACCAGACTTTAGACTTGAAATACAAAATAGTTCAGGAACAACTCTAGAATCGATTACTTCAGCTTCAATTGGAGTAGCAAATGATGATATCTGGAGAAGAGCTATATTGAATTTTACAGCAACAACAACTTCTGTAGAAATAGTTATTTATAACAATCAACCTAATGGTAGTGCTGGTAATGATGTAGGTGTTGATAATATTGTTTTTGCTCGATTGGAATGTCCATTAAGTTTTAATGATCCAGATGGTGATGGTGATGCAAATTCTTTAGATTTAGATTCAGATAATGATGGCATATTAGATGCTACAGAATTATATGGTAACAATCCTTCAGCGGACAATGATGGAGATGGTGTTATCGCTTTATATGATGATAATGATAATGATGCTGGTGTAGGCGACGATAACGGTTTGCTTGGAGGTGTCTATGACGATGATTTTGATGGTATACCAAACTGGTTAGATACTGATAGTGACGGTGATGGATGCCCTGATGCCTTAGAGGGTTCTGCGGCGTTTCCGGCGGCCACTGTAGATGGCAATGGAAGGCTAATTAGTAGTGTTGATGCCAATGGCGTACCAACAGTTGCAGGTGGAGGTCAGACTAATGTAAGTTCTGTTAATAATACGATAACGAGTAATCAATGTGATGACGATAACGATGGCGTACTTAATAATATAGATGCTTGTCCCGGTTCTGATGACAGTGCTGATTTAGATGGAGATGGTATTCCAGACAATTGCGATACAGATGTTGATGGTGATGGTATTTCAAATGATGACGAATTAAATTGTCCAGCTGGGGTAATTGCCGCACAAGATCCCACTCCTTCTCCAGGAACTACAGCCAGTTATGGAACTTTTGATATTACTTATACGGAGACTGGAACGGACGTTGCAGATGTTTATACGGATCCTGATTTACCTACAATTCCAGGAATTGAACAGTTCCCTGGGAATATATTGACATACGATTTTTCGACCAATGTTTCAAATTTAAAATATGTAATTGGAGATTTAGATAGTGGTGAATTAATATATGTAAATTTTTATGACGGTAATGGAAACAGAATACCAGATTTAACACCTTACATTAGTGCAGATGTAGAATTGACCACCGCTCATGATCTTTCAGTTTCGGCCGCTTATGGGCTTATAATAGATGTTACGGGGCCACAAACATATCATAACTCACTGAGGAATTATGTAGAATTAACATTTTCAACACTAAATATTAGTAGAATTCAAATTGAATTATCAACGGTAGGGTCGTTAAGTAGATCTTCTACCCCAGTTTACTTTATAACTTCCGCTTGTGGTGCCGAAGATACTGATGGAGATACAGTGCCAGATGTTGCAGATATAGATTCTGATAATGATGGTATTTTGGACAGTGTGGAAGGTAACATTCAAACTGATGCTGATGGTATCCCAGATTATTTAGATTTAGATTCAGATAATGACGGAATTCCGGATAACGTAGAAGCTCAAACTACAATAGATTATTTAGTGCCAGTTGGAGATACTGATGGAAATGGTTTGGATGATGCTTATGAAACTACACCAGGTTCTGGAGAAGGCTTAACGCCTGAAAATACTGATGGAGATGCTGATCCTGATTATTTAGATTTAAACTCTGATAATGAAGGTGCTAATGATACAACAGAAGCAGGAATCACTTTAGCAAATAATGATGATGATGGTGATGGTCTTGACGATGCTACTGATGAAACACCAAATACAGGTTATGCAGATCCAGGAGGAACTATTGATGATCCTTTAAGTGGAGCAGTGGTTTTACCAGACTTGGATGGTGATGCCAATGTGCCTGGAGGAGATGTTGATTTTAGGGATACTTCAACAGGAGATAGAGACAATGACGGTATTCCTGATATTACGGATTTAGATGATGACAATGATGGTATTCCAGATGCTATAGAAGGTGCAGGCGATACTGATGGTGATGGTATTCCAGATGTTTTTGATTTAGATTCGGACAATGATGGTATTTATGATATAGTAGAGTCTGGTCAATTAGATGCTGGAAATAATGTTTTTGATGTTGATAATGATGGTATTATAGATGCTGCAAATGCTGGTACAGTTGGTGCAAATGGATTATTTGATAATATAGAGACTGATGATACAGCAGGAGCAACGGTTACAAACCCGACTGCAGATTCAGATGGAGATGGTATACCAGATTCAAATGAGTTAGATGCCGACAATGATGGTTGTTTGGATGTGTTGGAAGCAGGTTTTACAGATAGTGATATTCCTGAAAATGGTTTATTGGGTAGTGGTACATTTGGTGCAGGCTTAACAGTTGATGCTAATGGTGTTGTTACTAGTGGAGTTGACGGTTATACAGAACCTTATAACTTAGATGGAAATGCTAATTATGATTTCCAAGAGGCAGGGACGGGAATTCCTTTAGTTAATACAGATCCTTTAAGTCAAACAATAACAATCAATTCTAATGTAACTTTTAGTACTGATTTATTAGCTCAAATTACATATCAATGGTCTGAGAGTACGGATAATGGTGCTACATGGAATATTATTTCTAACGGAGGTACTAGCCCTGCATATAGCAATGCAACAACAGATGCCTTAACCTTAACAGGTGTTCCAGCAAGTTATAATGGTTATCAATATAGAGTAAGAATGACTTCTATAGCATTTGTTTGTGATAATAATTGGGTATCAGCTCCGGCTACATTGAATTTATTCCCTGACAACGATGGTGATGGCATTCCAGATAATGTAGATTTAGATGATGACAATGATGGTATTCCAGATGCTATAGAAGGTGCAGGCGATACTGATGGTGATGGTATTCCAGATGTTTTTGATTTAGATTCGGACAATGATGGTATTTATGATATAGTA
>NZ_JBEWXT010000002.1:0-2339 GCF_040538665.1 Aureibaculum sp. 2308TA14-22 | reverse complement strand
GAATCAGGTCAATTAAACGGAACCACAGTAGTTGATTTGAATAACGATGGAATCTTAGATGGTAATCCAGCTGATTTTGGTGCAAACGGATTATTAGATTTAATAGAAACTGACGATACAGCTGCGGCTACTGTTACAACTGCAACAGCAGACTCAGATGGAGACGGAACTCCTGATTCTCAAGAGTTGGATGCTGATAACGATGGTTGTAATGATGTTACAGAAGCTGGCCTAGTTGATAATGATAGTGATGGGGAATTGGGAAGTAATACAGGTTTAACAGTAGATGCCAATGGCTTAGTTAACACACCTGGAACTACGGGTTATACAACACCTAACGATTTAGATAATAACGGAGTGTTTGATTTCCAAGAAGCTGGTCTTGCAATACAACCTATTGCTACCCAGCCTCAAGATCAAGTAATTGTAGTTAATGCCAATGCTAATTTTGACGTTGATTTGCAGAATACTATTACTTATCAATGGCAAATGAGTACTGATGGTGGGACCAATTGGTCCAATATTTCAAACGGAGGTGCAGCCCCAGCGGTTACTGGTGCAACTACGAATCAATTAACATTATCGTTGGTGCCTTTAGAGTACAATGGCTATTGGTACAGAGTGATTCTTTCTTCACCAGCATTTGCTTGTGATACCGATGTGATTTCCGACCCGGCATTGCTGACTGTTTATCCTGACTTTGATGGCGATGGTATTGGAGATCCTCTTGATTTAGATGATGATAACGATGGTATTCCAGATTTAATGGAGTATGAAGGTTTAGATCCGTTAGCAGATAATGATGGTGATGGTGTTCCAGCATATTTAGATGACGATGATGATAATATTTCTGTTGGTGATGCCAATGATGATGTAGAGTCTGAATATGACTTTGATGGTGATGAAATAGCGAATCACTTTGATTTAGATGCAGATGGTGACGGTATCTATGATGTTGTAGAAGCAGGTAATTCTGATTTAGATGCAGATAACGATGGTATAATTGATGGTGTTGATGCAGACTTTGGTACTAACGGTTTGTTTGATGAACTAGAAACAGATGATACACTTTTAGCCGATATTAACTATACCCCTTGGAATTCTGACGGAGATACTCAACTTAACTTCCTTGATATAGATGATGATAATGATGGTATCTTAAGTTTTTTAGAGACAGATACTGACTCTGACGGAGATACTCATCCTGATTACTTAGACTTGGATGCGGATAATGATGGTATTCCTGATAATGTAGAAGCCCAAACAACTGCAGATTATGATAATCCTTCGGGAATTGACGCTAATGGTGATGGTTTGGATGATGCTTATGGAACAGGCCTTACTCCAGTTAATACAGACGGAGCTGACGATCCTGATTATTTAGATTCTGATTCGGATAATGATAACGTACCAGACAGTACAGAAGGTCATGATTATGATGCTGATGGTATTGCTGATGTATTGCCAAGTGGAACAGATTCTGACGACGACGGTTTGGATGATGCTTATGATGGTTCTGTAGGTGATTTTGCTGACCCTAACGGACTTTCTGTAGGCACAGACCCTGCTAGTGACTTACCAAACAGAGATAATGATTTAGCATCAGTTTCAAATAATTCTACGCTTGTAACTGGAGATAATGAAGTTGACTATAGAGATACGGATGATGATGGTGACGGAATCCCAACTATTGATGAAGATGGAGATAATGATGGTGATCCAACGAATGATAATTGTGATGAAGATCCTTATCCAGATTACTTAGACCCAACCTCATGTGATATTATTCCTGATGGTTTCTCACCAAACGGAGACGGTCTTAATGATGAATTAATTATACCTGCCTTAGCACAATATAAGAACTATACTATGGAAGTATATGATAGATGGGGTAATATGGTATATGAATATAGCCGTAACGGAAGTGCTCAGTCAGATTGGTGGGATGGTTACTCTAGTGGTACTATGACTATCGGTAAAGGTAATAAAGTACCTGTAGGAACATACTATTTTGTTATCGAATTTAACGAAGCCGGTAGAAAACCAATTGCAGAGTGGGTTTATATTAATTATTAATAAAAAATTATAACCTGCAAGGTCTTATAAAGACCTTGCAGGTTATAATTCAAAAACCTTTTAGGTTTACAAACTTTGAAGAATTATATAAAAATATTGTTTCAGCTAAAGCGAAAACTAAATTAAGAACACAATGAGAATAGCATCAGTAGTTTTACTATTAATATTAGGTTTAGGTACTCTAGAGGGTCATGCACAACAAGACCCGCAGTATACTCAGTATATGTACAACATGAACATTGTTAATCCGGCTTATGCGGGTT
>NZ_JBEWXT010000001.1:3558503-3559658 GCF_040538665.1 Aureibaculum sp. 2308TA14-22 | reverse complement strand
AGCCTGAGATCGTTCCTACATCACTCGCCACGACCATAGTCAATGCTCCTGCCGTAGAGGATACACTATAACTACCATCAGCTAAACCTGTAGTTGCCAATACTATTGTACCGTCTGTACCTGTACATACCGTTGGGTCTGTACTACTAGTCAACGCTAAGGTTGGGGTTACCGGATCAGTCAACGTAACATCAATATCAGCTACTGAACTACATCCTGCTTGAGTAATCGTAATATCATTATAAGTGCCTTGGGCTAAGCCTGAGATCGTTCCTACATCACTCGCCACGACCATAGTCAATGCTCCTGCCGTAGAGGATACACTATAACTACCATCAGCTAAACCTGTAGTTGCCAATACTATTGTACCGTCTGTACCTGCACATACTGTTGGGTCTGTACTACTAGTCAACGCTAAGGTTGGCAATGTATCTTCTGTCAAAACAATAGCGGTACGTGTTGAACTAGTACAACCGTTAATTATTATTCTCGCTTCAGCATAATAAGTCCCTGGTCCTGAAGGTGTATAATCTGTGTTCCCACTTAATAATAAAGTTCCGCCAGTAGCCGCATCATACCAATCTATAGTTTGACCTGCACCAGCTGATGCAGTTAATGTAGGAATCGCACTACCTGCACAGTAAGTTTCATCTCCTCCGCTAGTCGGAGCGTTCACTATCGGGCAACTACAATCTGGGGCAACTACAGATAAAGTTTGTTCACATGTATTACCATCAACAACGGTAAGAACAATATCCGTACCAGATGGGATATCAGTAATTTCCCAACTATTTCCAGAGGTATTTGCCACAGTACCTGCAGTACTTGTTACGGTTCCTGAACTTACTGTAACTTCGAGAGAATAAGCTGTCAATAATAAATTACAACTAGGTGCACTAGAAATACTTATTGTTGGTAAGGCATTAATCGTTACTGATGTAGTAGTTGTATTTGGACAAGTACCATCTGTAAAACTATATGTAACCGTATACGTACCTGGTGTACTTGTTGCTAAATTGATTGCTCCTGTAGTTCCATTAATTACTAAGCCTGCTGTACTACTATACGTTCCGCCCGCTTGACCTGTTTGAGTAACAGATGCTGTACCCGTAGCACAATAAGGCGTACCTGCATATGAAATTGTGGCTGTTGGTA
>NZ_JBEWXT010000001.1:3550448-3558403 GCF_040538665.1 Aureibaculum sp. 2308TA14-22 | reverse complement strand
AGGCATTAATTGTTACCGATGTAGTAGTTGTATTTGGACAAGTACCATCTGTAAAACTATATGTAACCGTATACGTACCTGGTGTACTTGTTGCTAAATTGATTGCTCCTGTAGTTCCATTAACTACTAAGCCTGCTGTACTACTATACGTTCCGCCCGCTTGACCTGTTTGAGTAACAGATGCTGTACCCGTAGCACAATAAGGCGTACCTGCATATGAAATTGTGGCTGTTGGTAAGGCATTAATTGTTACCGATGTAGTAGTTGTATTTGGACAAGTACCATCTGTAAAACTATATGTAACCGTATACGTACCTGGTGTACTTGTTGCTAAATTGATTGCTCCTGTAGTTCCATTAATTACTAAACCTGCTGTACTACTATACGTTCCGCCCGCTTGACCTGTTTGAGTAACAGATGCTGTACCCGTAGCACAATAAGGCGTACCTGCATACGAAATTGTGGCTGTTGGTAAGGCATTAATTGTTAAAGTTACTGCTGTTCTTGTTTCGCTAGAACAACTAGTAGCAGGGTCAGTTTGTTCAGCATAATAGGTTACCGAACCAACACCTGTTTGCGTAGGGTTGGCTACTGTGCTTCCTCCAACGATGGCATCATACCATACCACATCTGTTGTTGACACCAACGCATCATTTGCATTTAAAGTTTGACCGGAATCACATTCCGCAATATCTCCATTACTTACTGGAGCTACAACCGTACTTTTAACTGTAATGGTAACCTCATCATAATCATCTTCATAAATTGTAACTGTTCTAACCGCAGTAAAATTAGCTACTCCCGTTTCAGCTGTAGTTACTGTTGCTGTATTAACTAAATCAGATCCAGCGGTTATATTTGGTGCTGTAACTGTATATGAAGTGGTATAGGTCCAAATTTCACCAACATTTAATACATTATTAGTAGAAATACTTTCTGTTGGGCCTGTAAGGGTTAACCCTGTTCCGTTCAATACATCAGAAATAGTCACACCTGTTAAGTCTTGGTCACCATTATTGAACAGCTCTATCCTGTAATTTAGTACAGTTCCTGCTTCCGAGACTCCAGTGTTACCAATAGTCTCAACATTAGTAATTGTAAGAGAAGGGGTTTGTGCATTAGCATTAAACACCAAAAATCCTAATAAAATAAGGACTACAAATCTTCTAAAGCTATTCATTGATATTTGGTTAATATGTTGGTAGTGTTGTTTCATTTAGTTTTACTTAAAACCATGTTTAGGGGTTGAGTCTCAGTTTTTACATTTTTAATAGTCAACATACCATAGGTATAACCAATACATAGGTTAGTTAAGTGATTAAAAGTTTCAATTTTAGAGCTTAAATAAACTAATTTCCTTGGTTTGGTTTTGTCTATAACGTCAATATTTACGATTCCTTGTGTTGATATATATGCTAATTCCAATTTTGGAATAAATGGAAAGCGTAAATTCACTAATATTTTATTTAAAAAATAAAAATTTATATGATGACCTTTTTGCATTTTTTGCACTTTTTTCAAAACACCTCCTTGATTCAGCTGAAAACTGAAAATCATAGTCAACGCTCTCTTTATATAAAACAACTTAACGTTATATTTTACTACTTGTTTCGTCATATATTTTATTGACCATTATTTGGTGTTGAATCAGGGTCAGATACTGAACTATTTGTAATTTCAGCTTGATTGACAAATTCACCACAAACATCTACTGTTACGGTATATTGCAATGTTATTGAGTCTCCATTAGGTAATATAAATGCTCCTAAATCCCAATTCAAAGCTCTTGCTCCAGCATTAAATGTTACAGTACCTTGACTTGTAGAATAATTCGCTGGGATATGTGTATAGGTAAAATCTGTTGGTATAATATCACTTACTTCAATTGAACTTGCTGGTCCAGATCCATTGTTTGTAATTGTAATAGTAAAGGTGATATTATCTCCTTCATCAGGATTACTATTGTTTACTGTTTTTGTTAAACTTAAATCGGCAATAGTTATGGCATCTCTAAAATCTACATCACCGCCCGTAGTGGCATCATTATCAACATCTGGTAAAATAACTGGATTTGTTAGTGGGTCATCAATGGTTCCTCCTGAATCTGCATACCCCACTGTTGCATCAGTATTATCATCCAAACCATCACCATCTGCATCATTATTAGCTAATGTTATTCCTGCTTCAGTTGTATCATTTGCTCCTTCATTATCTGAATCTAAATCTAAATAATCAGGGTTATCAGCACCATCTGTATTGGTAGGGGTAAGACCGCCAGGTAAATAAGCAGAGTTTAATCCATTATTCGCTGTATAAGTAGCTTGACTATCAGCATTCGGTGCGACATACCCAATGGTGGTCTGTGCTTCAACATTATCTGGGATTCCATCTCCATCTGAATCTAAATCTAATAAACCGTATAATCCATCACCATCTAGGTCAGAACATCCATAAAGCTGAAAGTTGGTGGAAGGTGTACTCGAGGTCGTTATATCATTAAAGTCTATGGTAACTTGTAACGAAGGTCTAGTGGTTCTTATGTCATAAGTCGCAAAAGGTCCTGCACCTCCACTTCCCGTAGTTGCATCTCCAGTAATCCTAATCTCATTTCCTGTAATTGTGATTATTGCGTTGGAAGAGGATAAGACTACCCAAGAAGTTCCGACTGGACCATTAGAAACGGTAAAAACTATTTCATTTGTTTGATCTATATTCGAATCGGCCTGTCCAGAATAACGCATATTTAGACTTGGGCTTTTATTCTCAGTAAAAATAGATGATAGATCTGTAGATAATGTAACAGGTGGACATTCTACACTGTCCAAAATTCCATCATTGTCTGTATCGTAGTCAATAGAATCGTCAACACAATCATTGTCCGTATCATTTAAAACACTAAATGATTCAGATGTTTCAGTATCACAACCATAAGTAACTTCTACCTGATATTCTCCAGGAGCATCAGGATCTAAAGTAGTGCCTGTCTCTCCGGGAAGAGCGACACCATCTAAAAGCCATTGATAAGAATTCGCCCCAAAAGCACTAACTTGTAATTCTACATTAGAAAAACAGGTTTGGGTAATATCTACCACGGTAATTACTGGCTCTGGTCTTAACTGATAGGCCGGAATATTTGGTAAGCCTGAACGTGACATTGCACCACCTGTAAATGTAATTTGGTCGGCAACAGCATTAGCCGCAGCTCCAGCATTATTCGGATTATTAATTACGGCTAGACCATTTCTGGGATTATTACCTACCACAGAGGTGGCCATATAAATCTTATTATCAGGGGCAACTTGTAAGGCAGCGAAAAGATGATTTGCTGAGAGTATAGCTACTCCACTCGCTCCAATTGTAGCTCCAGTTGTATTGTTTAAAATGTCATATTGCATGATGCGTCCCGGAGCAGATGCCCAACCCATATCAGTTACATACAAATAATCTCCGCTCGGTGAAAATTCGACCCCGTAAGGTTCGTCTAATGCCCATGATTGGAGATTTGAAAATTGTCCCGTATTATTGTTAAAATCCACCAATTGAACTTGATAGCTTGCAAAAGATGTTGGATAACAAGTGATAGCTAATCTTGAACCGTCTGGTGAAAATTTCATTTGGCCATATCTTCTACCGGGTGAAGGAACATTAGTAGTTACCGCTGCCCCTAATCCACCCGCCGTTAATAAGCGAGCAAATATGCTATTTTGATTGACCAATACTACCCAAATATCAGTGCCATTGGCGTGTGGCCAAGCCGCAATTTTTTCGCCACCAACAGCTTGAATTCCTGTGTTTTTGGTAACTACATCACCTAGTCCTCCGTTTAACGTCATGTCAATGGTTGCATAATAGGATTGAGTTCCTGCATTATTGATATAAAATACATAATATCTATTGGCATTACCGGGATCTTTAACAATGACCCCAGATTGCGTGGCACTGGGTCCTCCAGAAAGTCCTCCCCCGTTGGGCATTATTTGATGATTTCTATTATAAACAGTCGTCCCGTCTGTATAGAATAATAAGTTTCCTTGTTCGTCTGATCTAACTGAACAGCCTTCTTCAGCATTCATTAAAGGAGAAGGAACTTGTATTGGTCCAACCGCATTTTCAAAATCAAGACCCGCATTTTGTCCAAAATACCAATCGTATCCGTTTCCTTTTAAATTACAATCCGGATCGTCACAATCTACCAATCCATCTCCATCATCATCAACACCATTGGTACAATCCTCAGGTGTTGGTGGATTAATTGTAACCGTAGCAGTATCCGTTTTTCCGGCACCAGGACAAAGTGTAACAATGGCATCGGTAATGGTATAATCAAATGTGGTTCCTGCAAACGCAGTTCCCGCAGTATAAGTAAAAGTTACCAAGCCAAGATCTGCATCATCAATTACAACAGAACCAACAGCTGGTTGTACGACGCTTTGGATAAAGAAATTATCTCCATCAGGTTCAGAATCATTATCAAATAGGGATAATTGAACTGATATATTATAGTTAGTTGTTAAGTTCTCAGTATCCGCAACAGCTATTGGTGCACTAGGGTTTTGTAAAGATTCTGCATCGGTTGTAGTAAGGGTATAGTGGTTAGTTCCCGCAATTGTACTAGGTTGAGCTATACCTGTGGCGATTAATCTAGTAATACCAGATGCCGCTGCATTATATAAATTTGGATAGTGTACCTCAATCAAATAAGTTTGGCCTTCACCCAAAGGTAATCCAAAATGAACTTCGGGCGATTGCTGAGTTCCATGCCCAAAGACACCATTGACCTGTCGTAAACCACTAACAATATTTCCGTCACAATCTCTAATTAAAACATTAGTTCCAATTGCCGTTCTACCCGGAAATCCACCCGTGGTTCCATCTGGGTTTCTATCTTCTGATACATCTACTATTAAATGATTATTTCTGTTTGCTGCGGGTAGATTATTAATATATAATCTGTTAGTACCGCTAATGTTCATATAAATATCTAAATCACCATCATCATCTATATCTACCATGGTAGTTCCTTCTCCATTTGCCCCAGAATTGAATGTTTGAGCATCTAACGAAAATGTCATAGCGGCACCGCTTCCTACAGTTCCTGGAGCAGGAGTTGGACTATTCAATTGATTAATGAATAAGTAACTTCGACTATTACCAACAAGAATAATATCAATGTCACCATCATTATCTATGTCTCCACCTGCCAAGGCATCGATTACGGCCGTTGATCTATCATCTGCAACACCCGGTGTACTAAAATTAATATCTGCAGGTTGAGGTAACCCAGGAAACACTGCTGCTCCTAATGCTGTCCAAATCCCTGGCCCATCATTTCTATAAATTTGCGTTAGTCCATTTTCTGTCCAAACAGCATCTAAATCTCCATCATTATCTAAATCCCACAAACCATTTGCACCTTTATTATCATTAGAAGCCTCTCCTAAATCTGCTCCATTTACGTTATCAAAAACACCCCCAAGATTTAAAAAGAAATCTTTCTCATCACGCTTACGCATAAAAATATCAACCCATCCATCATCGTTAACATCAGCAGCGGTTCCATAGTCTCCATCTACTGCATACTGGTTTAAACCAAAATCTACATTGGGAGAGCCGTTACTTGTTGTAATATGGGTGTATAATGAAGCTGGAGCTGGATTTACAATTGTATGTGTAGTATGGTCTATGTAATTATTTCTTAACAACTCAATACCGTAATCATGACTATCAAAAAAGATATCTAAATCACCATCACCTTCAAAATCGAAAAAACCCGCTCCTTCAGTATTTAAAGGGTTGATTGTAATTGTGGCACTAGCATTTTCTCCAACTGTAATTGGAGCCGTAGAACCAATTGTACCATCTCCAAAGGTTCCATCAGCGTTTTGAATAAAAATTTGAATTGCTACTGTTCCTGAAGTTGTACCATATGAATTCATCATGAAGTCGGGACGTCCGTCATTGTTTAAATCTCCCCAGGCGGCCTGTCTTTCGGCTCGACGATTCAACATACCAGGAACTAAGGTGGGTTGAACATTCGTAAAATCATTTGTCCCTGCACCGATACGATTATTCCTTAATAAATAATTTCGTTGAGATGTGCTATTGATTAAAACTAAAACATCTAAATCACCATCTCCATCATAATCGGCCCATGCGTGGCCACCATCTTTTGTACCTCCTATGTTTAATCCATAGGCAGCTCCGCTTTCGGTAAAAGTAGTCTGGGCTACTGAGGGGAAAGATAATAATAACGCAAGGGCTATTATATGTGCATTTAATTCTTCTCTTAGCTTGGTCAAAATTGATTTATTTACTATTATCTAATTTTTATTTATATAAATAACTGTTCTTAAATAGTTAAACAACTTACCATAGAAAAACCCTACTCTGCATATTAATCATAGTAAGGTTACAAGTTACTCTAACATCTTAAGCTCAATCTTTATTAATGAAATAATAATTTCTGAAAAAAGACTAACTCCGATAAATTCTTTTAATTCTCCACTTATTACTAAAACAAATATATGTACCTGAACTTAAAATGTTAACATTATGTTTATAACCTAAAATAATTGTTAACAACTTCGATGGTTATTGTTAATAGCAAAAACGTATGTAGTTGATTTTTATTGTATTGTGTATTTTTTATAAAATTGATAGTTTTATTGAAAAAATTGTTAATATCGTATTGTAGCTAATGATGGGTGTTTAGCGTAAAAAATAATACTATAGTAGTTTATTTTTAAAGCTTTAAACCTTTAATTTCCATTATTGGGAGTAGAATCGGGATCAGATTGAGAGCTTTGAATAATTTCCACTTGGTTTTTAAACTCTCCACATACGTCAACCGTAACTGTATAAGTTAATGTTATACTACTTCCATTAGTTAAAACGTAAGCACCTAAATCCCAAGTTAAAGCACCGGTACCAGCATTAAAAGTTACTGTACCTTGACTTGTTACAAAATTAGGATGTGTATAGGTAAAATCACCTGGAATAATATCTCTAACTATAATCGTGTTAGCATCAGATGGACCGTCGTTTCTTAACGTAATTGTGAAAGTAATGTTATCACCTACATCTGGTGTTGAGTTGTCAACAGTCTTCCTTAAACTTAAATCAGCATCACAATCTTGAATGGTTAAAGTGACGGCTGTTCTCGTAGCACTCTCACAGTTTGTGGTATTATCAGTACTCCCTGCATAATAAGTAACTGTTCCTATTGTACTTAAAGTTGGTGTTGCAACAACATTTCCTCCCGTAGCTGCGTCATACCATACAACGCTTGATCCTCCTGGAGCAGTTGCTGTAGAGGTAAGCGTTTGTGCTGGAATTGCAGCACATTCAGTTTGATTTCCACCACTTACTGGAGCCGTTGGTAAAGCATTCTCTGTTACTGTGACTGCCGTTCTGGTTGCACTTACACAATTTGTTGTGGTATTTCTTGCTTCTGCATAATAAGTACCTGCTGAGCCTGGGGTATAACTCGTACCTGTATCTAATGCTGTTCCTCCTGTTGCGGCTACATACCAATCTACCGTTTCGCCCGCTCCTACACTTGCTGTTAAGGTTGGAATCGCATCGCCTGTACAATATTCTTGATTACCACCACTTGTAGGAGCAGTTACCACTGGACAACTACAATTTGGTGCAGTAATAGCTAAAGTATTTGTACAAGTATCTGCATCTTCCGCGGTGAGTGTAATATTAGTTCCTGCACTTATATTAGTTATGATCCATATATTACCAGAAGTATTTGTAACTGTTCCAGAAGTACTTGTAACTGTTCCACTACTTACCGTGACTTCCACAGAATAAGTTAATAAGTCTAACGAACATGTAGGCCCGTTAGATATGCTTATTGTTGGGGCTTGTTCGGTGACCGTAACTGTAGCGGTATCGTTTCCTGTACATGGTGCTGTCGCAGCTACCGTATAGGTATAAACCAATCCTAC
>NZ_JBEWXT010000001.1:770000-825000 GCF_040538665.1 Aureibaculum sp. 2308TA14-22 | reverse complement strand
TGAATTTAAATTGCGTGCGGTTTCAAAAGCGGATGCTTTAAATTATTATAAGGAGCGTAATAATGAGTTTAAAGTTGAGTTGATCGAAAACTTGACTGATGGTGAGATTACATTTTGCGATCATGCTGATTTTACAGATTTATGTCGCGGTGGCCACATCCCTAATACTGGATTCATAAAAGCAGTTAAAATAATGAGTGTAGCCGGTGCCTATTGGCGAGGTGATGAAAACAATAAGCAACTAACCCGTGTTTATGGTATTTCGTTTCCAAAACAAAAGGAGCTAACTGAATATTTACATCGACTTGAAGAAGCTAAAAAACGTGATCATAGAAAATTAGGTAAGGAACTTGAATTGTTTACTTTTTCGCAAAAAGTGGGACAAGGTTTACCTTTATGGTTACCGAAAGGTGCTGCTTTGCGTGAAAGATTAGAGAATTTTTTGAAAAAAGCACAAAAACAGGCAGGTTACGAAATGGTGGTAACACCACATATTGGTCAAAAAGAATTGTACGTAACCTCAGGACATTATGCTAAGTATGGTGAGGATAGTTTTCAACCGATTAATACCCCAAAAGAGGATGAAGAATTTTTGCTAAAACCGATGAACTGCCCACATCATTGTGAAATTTACAATAACAAACCGTATTCTTATAAAGATTTACCAAAACGTTTTGCAGAATTTGGTACGGTATATAGATATGAGCAAAGTGGTGAGCTACATGGTTTAACTCGTGTTAGAGGTTTTACTCAAGATGATGCTCACATTTTTTGTACCCCTGATCAATTAGACCAAGAATTTAAAAATGTTATTGACTTATCCTTATATGTACTAAATTCTTTAGGGTTAGACAATTATACCGCTCAAGTTTCAGTTAGGGATATGGATGATCCTGATAAATACATTGGAGACCCTGAACTTTGGGATAAGGCTGAACAAGCAATTATTAATGCCGCTGAAGACAAAGGATTGCCTTATATTATAGAAAGTGGTGAAGCTGCCTTTTACGGGCCTAAACTAGACTTTATGGTAAAGGATGCTTTAGGTAGAAAATGGCAATTAGGCACCATTCAGGTTGACTATACTTTGCCTGAACGTTTTGATTTATCTTACAAAGGCTCTGACAATCAATTACATAGACCTGTAATGATTCATAGAGCCCCTTTTGGATCTATGGAACGTTTTATTGCCTTATTATTAGAGCATACTGGAGGCAACTTTCCACTATGGCTTATGCCTGAGCAAGTTATTTTACTGCCAATCAGTGAGAAATATGAAAAATATAGTAAAAAAGTTTTACAATTGCTGGAAAATTACGAAATTCGCGGCCTGATTGATAATAGAAACGAAAAGACGGGTAAAAAGATTAGAGACGCAGAAGTTACTAAGATTCCGTTTATGATTATTATAGGTGAAGATGAGGAAAACTCTGAAACTATTTCAGTTAGAAAGCACGGAGGTGAAGATTTAGGAAAAATGACAGTTAAAGATTTTTCATCTTTGGTAAACAAAGAAATAAATAGTACATTAGAACAGTTTAAGTTTAATTAAAATTTTATAGCCATAGCAATACGAAGAAAAGGGGGTAGAAAACCTTGGAGAATACAAAAAGAAGATGCACATCGCATAAACGGTAACATTCGAGCTCAAGAAGTTCGTTTAGTTGGAGATAACGTAGAAATAGGAGTTTATCCTTTAGCACAAGCAAAGAAAATTGCTGAAGAGTTAGAGTTAGATCTTGTAGAGATATCGCCAAATGCATCACCACCAGTTTGTAAAGTTATTGACTATAAAAAGTTTTTATACGAACAAAAGAAACGCGAAAAAGCTTTAAAAGCTAAAGCGAGTAAAGTTGTAATGAAAGAGATCCGTTTTGGTCCAAATACTGACGACCATGATTATGATTTCAAAAAGAAACATGCTATTAAGTTTTTAAGCGAAGGTGCTAAGCTTAAGGCGTATGTATTTTTTAAAGGTCGTTCGATAGTTTACAAGGATCAAGGTGAAATTTTATTATTAAGGTTAGCCACCGATTTGGAAGATTACGGTAAGGTAGAACAATTACCAAGATTAGAAGGGAAACGAATGACAATGTTTATTGCTCCAAAGAAAAAATAAAGTAAGTAAGAATAAATATAAAAAGTAGGAGAAAATGCCTAAAATGAAAACAAAATCTAGTGCTAAAAAACGCTTTAAGCTAACAGGTACTGGTAAAATTAAAAGAAAGCATGCTTTTAAGAGTCATATATTGACAAAAAAATCTAAAAAGCGTAAGCTAAAATTAACACATTCAGGATTAGTACATAAAGCTGATGAAATGAACGTGTTAAAAATGTTAAAATTAAAATAGACTTAACCACAAGTTAAGTGTATAGGTAATTATTATTAACCATGTGTTAGTGCTCATTAAAATGCCAATAAAAATTAAGGCTGCCTAACTCAAAAACAATTAAAACTATGCCAAGATCGGTAAACTCAGTAGCTAAAAGAGCTCGTAGAAAAAAAATATTAAAACAAGCTAAAGGTTATTTTGGAAGACGTAAAAATGTTTACACAGTAGCTAAAAATGCGGTAGAAAAAGCAATGTCTTATTCTTACCGTGATAGAAAAAACAACAAACGTAACTTTAGAGGATTGTGGATTCAGCGGATAAACGCTGGAGCTCGTCAACATGGAATGTCTTATTCTCAATTTATGGGCAAAGTAAAAGCCAATAATATTGAACTGAACAGAAAAGTGTTGGCTGATTTAGCAATGAATCATCCTGACGCTTTCAAAGCAATCGTAGATAAAGTTAAATAAATAACAATATTCTTACTTATTGAAAATCCCGAGCTTTTTGTTCGGGATTTTTGTTTATTAGCATTTGATTTTTTATTAAACTATTTTTTACTTAAATTAATGTTTTTGATGGATTTATCTAAAGTTAAATTAGTAGTAACAGATTTGGACGGAACATTACTGAACTCAAAACATGAAGTCAGTGATGAATTTTTCAACTTGTTTAATCAATTAAAAGATCATATTCATTTTGTTGCTGCAAGTGGCCGACAATATCACAGCATGCGTTCTAAATTTGAGTCCATTTTAGAAGATATAACTATTGTTGCCGAAAATGGGGGCATTACCATGCAAGGAGATAAAGAACTCTTATTTACAGATTTAGAAGCGGAAAAAACGCAACAATTAATTTCAATAATCCGTCAACTAAATGGTGGTTACGCGGTGCTATGCGGAAAGGAAAGTGCCTATATTGAAACTGAAGATCAAGATTTTATATCATTATTTGATGAATATTATAGTAAATACAAAATTGTTAAAGATCTTAAAGAGGTTATGGATGACAATATTTTAAAAATAGCTGTTTACCATTTTAAATCTTCCGAGAAATATCTTTACCCTGCTTTAAAGCATCTAGAGCATGAGATAAAAATCAAAGTTTCAGGTAAAAATTGGTTGGACATGTCGCATGCCAATGCAAATAAAGGTTATGCCTTAGAACATTTACAACAAAAAATGGGAATTAGTAAAGCTGAGACTATGGTTTTTGGTGATTATAACAACGATTTGGAGATGTTATCATTGGCCGATTTTAGTTATGCTATGGAAAATGCCCATCCTAACGTAAAAAAAATCGCTAATTTTTCAACGAAGAGCAACAATGAACAAGGTGTTGAAATTGTTTTGGAACAATTACTTAAATCTAAATGTTAATTGGTTTTAATTTCCAAAAGCTGTAATAACCAAAGATCTTGAATTAGCATAATTACGATGCTCGCAGAGATAAACACCTTGCCATATTCCTAAATTTAATTTACCATTTGTAATTGGCACCTGCACAGAAGCTCCCAAAAGTGATGCTTTTATATGGGCAGGCATATCATCTGCTCCTTCATAGGTATGCATGTAATACGAAGCATTTTCTGGAACCATTACGTTAAAATGGCTTTCAAAATCTTGTCTTACTGTTGGGTCGGCATTTTCGTTTATGGTTAAACTGGCCGAAGAATGTTTTATAAACACTTGAAACATTCCAATCTTAATTTCTTCTATTTCGGGAATGGCTTTAAGTATTACATCCGTAATTAGATGAAACCCTCTTTTAAAAGGTTTTAATTTTATTTCTTTTTGAAAAGTTTTCATGAACTAAAATTTATTATAAAAAGTCTAATTTAGCATTCTACTTTACATAAGCAAAATGAAAAATAAAATTTTATTTCTTTTATTTCTTACCACGATTACACTTTCCGCCCAACCCAAAGTGAGCTTTACCTTTGATGATGGCTCAACAGCAAACAGGCCAGGTTATCCTTTTGAGCAATGGAACAAAATGTTACTTGACAATTTAGATGATGCCGATTTAAAAGCAGTTTTCTTTGTTACTGGTCGTAATAAAACAAATGAAAAAGGTAAATTTCTATTGAAAAGCTGGAACGATAAAGGTCATAATATTGCAAATCATACTTTTACGCACCCAAATTACAATAATGAAAAAATAAGTTTTGAAGATTTTAAAAAAGAAATCATCAAGACCGATAAAGTTATTAAAAAGTATGACAACTATATTAAACTTTTCCGGTTTCCTTATTTAAAAGAGGGTAACACTCAAGCAAAAGTAGATAGCATCAGAAAGTTTCTGATAGAACAAGATTATAAAAACGGTTATGTAACTATTGATGCTTCAGATTGGTATGTGGATAGTCGATTAATAAAACGCTTAAAAGAAAATCCGAAAGCAGATATTGAAGGTTTTAAAAAATATTACTTAGACCATCTTTTTGAAAAAGCAGAATATTACGAGAAAATCTCATTCCAGTTAACGGGCAGACATATTAAACATACTTTGCTATTACATCATAATTTAGCTGCTGCTCTGTTTTTAGATGATTTGATTTTACATTTTAAGGAAAAAGGTTGGGAACTTATTGATGCCGATGATGCTTTTAAAGACCCTATTTTTGATTCAAAACCTAAAAGTGCTGGTGAGAGTTTAATTTGGTCTTTGGCAAAAGATTCGGATAAACTTAAGCATTTAATAAGATATCCAGCGGAAGACAGCCAGTACGAAAAAGCTAAAATGGATAAGTTAGGATTGTGATTAAAAAATGCCCTACAAAAAGTGGATATATTTTAACTTAATATGATTTACAGCCCTTTATACATACCCAATCCTTTTATGAACTTTTTGATATCTGCTACTAGATGACAACACGAATCTTCAATACCTAATACAACTACTTAATAAAATTTTATTCTATAACGATTTACAAAAATATTCTAACTTTGTTTGCATTTTAGCAAAACTTTATGCGTAAATTATCTTAACACTTGGCTTAATTTATGTCCTACTGTACCAAACTTGCCGACAGAATAAGAGAATACGTAATTAATTTCTCCGATTTAACCATTGAAGAAAAGAAAATGTTCGGCGGGCTGGCTTTTATGGTTAATGGAAAAATGTGCGTCAGCGTGAGTAAGAATTGTTGGATGTGCAGGTTTGATCCAATTTTAGAAGAAAAGTTGGCAGAAAAACATGGTTACGAACCCATGGTTATGAAAGGTAAAACCTTAAAAGGCTATTGCTATGTACTTTCCGAAGGGGTCAGAACCCAAAGGATTTTTAAACATTGGATTAACTTGTATTTAAAGTTCAATGAAAGAGTGAAATCATCAAAAAACAATAAAAATATTTTTATATGAAAACTTTACTTTTAATTTTTGCACTGGTCATATCAACTTCTTTTTACGCTCAAGAAGAAACAGCAACTTTTGATGAAAAACTGGCTAATGAACTAGGTGCGGATAACTATGGAATGAAGCGTTATGTAATGGCCTTTTTAAAAAAAGGACCAAATAGAACCAAAGATTCTATTAAAGCGACGAATTTACAAATGGCACATATGTCAAATATAAAAAGACTGGCTGAAGAAGGGAAATTAGCAATTGCTGGACCATTTTTAGATAATGGAGAATTAAGGGGTATTTACATTTTTAACGTTGAAACCGTTGATGAAGCTAAAAAATTAACAGAAACCGACCCTGCAATACAAGCAGGAAGCTTGGTTATGGAGCTTCACCCTTGGTACGGTTCTGCAGCATTAGGTTTAGTGGCTAAATATCATGATAAAATTTCTAAAGTTAAAATGTAAGTTTCAAATTTATTTAAGAACCAATTGTCTGCCTAGCTCTGCTAAAAAAGGAATACCAATGGTTTCGGTTTCATAGACGCCATCGTTAAAAATTCTATTTTTATTAACGTGTATGGTAGCGGTGATGATATATTCTTTGTTGGTTGTTCTGTTTTTTATATATGCACAATCGGTCAAATACCCATAGGCATACCCTACTTTATTATATATTTCAATGTGGTCTGGCATGGCCGATTTATCATCGCCAAACATCAAAAATTTCACATAACTATCATAATATTCATCGCCATTATAACCCGCTTCTTTGGGCGAAATTTTCATCATATCCATCAAAAACTTCCTATCATTTTCCAATAAATGAAATTGTTTTTCTTTAGGATAAATTTCAGGAAACATCAATTGTTTCATCGTATTGTGTAAAGAAGTAACAGGTAGATAATTTTTAAAAGAAAAATCCATAGGTTTATTGACCAATTCGCCCTTGTCCAAATACCCTTTCCCTTTACTTAATTTTTCAATGCTCAAAGATTCCAACGACTTGTTTACTATCTGAGTAGTGGGCGTTGTAGTACTATCGTTTATATAAAAAAGAAGCGGTTTGGTGGTAAGCTCGTCTGAATCTGGCACAGATAATCGATGTGAAAAACGTGCTTTTATACCTTTGGTTTTTAGGCGAGTATTGATTTCATCTTGCCCCAGATATTCAAACAACCTGTTATTGGCTTCATTATCGCTTACGGCAAATATTTTTTTGATTTCATTAGCAAAAGTAGTGGTGAGCGAATCACCTTCAACAAAAAACTTGGTATTTCTGTCAAACCGATTATCTTCGTTCAGTTTTTCCAAGGCTAAAATGGCGGTTGGGAATTTTACCGTACTTGCTGGATAAAAATAGTTGTTATCATTAACCTGAAATTCGAAATCTTTAAAGACAATATTATTTTCTATATCTCTACTTACTTCGGTAAATAAAATTTGCACCTCATACTGTTCCAAGCTATCCATTACAGCACGTATCTTCTCTTCTTTAGAGGTCAATGCTTTTTCAAGTGGATTTTTTTGTGTTTGTGAGCATGCAGCACTAAACAGCAGTATAATAAAAAATAAAGCTCTCATGACTAGGGTTTTGGACTAGGTAAATATACGAAAAGTACTACTATAGAAAATTATAGGATAGCCCAAACATAAAATTTCCCTTTGGCATTGGTATCAAACCTTGCTCTCTATATTCCGTATTAAAGATATTATTTGCATTTGCAGAAATTTCCATTTTGTTGAACTTGACTCTTAACTTAACATCTACCAAATTGAAGGTTTGTCCATTTGTTCTTTCCACAAACCTAAAACTGACACTTTGATCTAAAAAAGATAAAAATTGCGTATGAAAGCTCGATGTAACTTGGTGTTTTAAACTATTTAGTCCATATCTAGTAAAGGTTGCATCAACATCTTTAATATCGTCATCAATAAAATTATAGCCCAATTTTATATATTGATTAAAACCAGCCGCATTAAAATTATAACGGAACGATGTTTCAAAACCTTTGGTGTTGACCTTGCTAAAATTTTGAGCTTTCCATTTATCAGCTTCGTTTTCTTTGGTATAGTCAATTAAATTATCTGAATCTCTGTTAAAAAAAGCCAAATTGAATTGGATTTTAGGTGTAGTATATTTAAAGCCGATCTCTTCAGAAAGAGCAGATTCTGGTTTTAAATCAGGATTACCTTCATTTGCCGGATCGGAATAATATAAATCCGTATATGTAGGAATACGATATGTGTAGCCTATATTCCCGTAAATTTTAATTTGGTCGGAAACCGAAAAACCCACATCTAAACCAGGGAAAATCTGTGTGTCAAAATCAGAAAAATAGGTAAATGCCAGTCCTGGTGTTATATCCAATTGATTACCGATTTCAAAACGATGTTCTAAAAAAGAAGTTAACATTAATCTATCGCGGTTGCCCAAATTATTACTCGATAAATACACTTTGTTTAGGTCTATTCCAAATCCTGTTTTACCCAGACCAGAGGTCAGTTCAAAATTGGTTTCGGCAGCAATTTTATTTGAGATATGAAAGTTTCTAAAAAAACTTGGGTCAAACCGTTTTAACAAAAACATATCTTGATTTCTTCTCCAATAAATTCTTGGCTTTATAACTAGATTTTTAGTATTGTATTCAGACGATATTGCAAATAAACTTGTCTGTGTTTCTTCATATTCATTCCAATCTGGATTCGAGGTGTAAAAATTTTCCGCACCAAATTTCCGTTCACTCAACGAAACCAAAAAGTTATAACTTTTTATTTTCGATTTTAAAAATACCGAAGTATTGTCAAAATCAGAATTAGCTCTATACCCATCTGATTTTTGCTTTTGAGCATGGATTTGCAAATCACCATTAGCGAATGCCCTTCTATACCCTGCTGCTATTTTTAAATTTGAATATGAACCATAGCCTACTGATGCATTTAACCCATCAGAACTAATTTTTTTAGTAACAATATTTATAGCTCCAGCAAAGGCATTTTGACCAAACACTCTAGCAGCTGGGCCTTTAATGATTTCAATGCGTTCAATATTATCTAAAGAAACCATAGCATTCATAGTATGATGACCCGTTTGTGCGTCATCCATTTTAATACCATCAATTAAAATAAGGGTTTGATCAAAACTACCCCCTCTAATATAAAGATCGGATTGTGTGCCGTCAACACCCCTTTGCCGTACATCTATTCCTGCAACCTGTTGCAAAACATCAACAACATTAGTGGCTGTAGAGTTTTTAATTTCTTTAGCAGTTATTAAGTTTATAGTTCTTGAAGTTTTAAAATAAGGTATTGATATTCTGTTTGTAGAAATGACTACTTCTTTTAATTTTACGGTATCGTTTTGGGCTTCAACTAAGTTGCTTATAAAGCAAAAAAACACTAATAGAAGATTTATTTTTTTTAGCATTACCAAGTTTTATAATTGCGGCAAATATAGGTAAATTTGTTAAGCATAAACTAATCAAATCAATAGTATAAAAATAGTTTTATTTACCTTTACAAAATGTTTGCACTTGTAGATTGTAATAATTTTTATGCTTCGTGCGAAAGGGCTTTTAACCCTGATTTACGTCATAAGCCAATTGCTATTTTATCAAATAATGATGGTTGTGTAATCGCTCGAAGCGATGAAGCAAAAGCTTTAGAGTTGCCAATGGGAGCTCCTGCTTTTAAGTACAAACTGTTCTTTAAAGAAAATAACATCCATGTGTTTTCTTCAAATTACCCGCTGTATGGTGATATGAGCAGCAGGGTAATGTCCATTTTACAACAATTTACACCCGATGTTGACGTATATAGTATTGATGAAGCTTTTTTACAATTTAAAGGATTTGAAAATTACAATTTTAATAGTTACGGAAACGATATCAGACAACGCATTTTAAAATGGACTGGACTTCCTACTTGTGTTGGCATTGCCCCGACAAAAGCCTTGTCTAAAGTGGCTAATAAAATTGCTCGTAAATTCCCCGAACAAACCAATGGCATATTTGTAATCGATTCTGATGAAAAACGTATAAAAGCCTTAAAATGGACTAAAATAGCCTCAGTCTGGGGCATTGGTTATGGCTTGCAAAAGCGTTTAAAAGCTAAAAATGTTAGAACAGCTTACGATTTTTCACAATTGTCAGATGAGTGGGTACTGAAAAATTTCTCGATAACTGAATGGAAATTAAAAAAAGATTTGGAAGGTATTGCCACGTTGCAATTAGATAATTATAAAGCTAAAAAAGCAATTGCTACCACCAGAAGCTTTGAATATACTTTTTCTGATTTAATAAATATACAAGAACGCGTATCGACTTTTGCCAGTAGTTGTGCCGAAAAGTTGCGAAAACAAAATTCAAGCTGTCATATGATAATTGTACTGTTAAGCAGCGATAGACATAAAAAAGATACACCACGCCATAGGGCAAATACTACAGTGGCATTTCCTTATCCTACAAATTCATCACTGGTTATAAGTAATGCTGCCGTTAAAGCGGTTGCTAGAATCTTTAAAAAAGGTGTAAAATATAAACGTGCAGGTGTTATTGTTACAGGATTGGTACCTACCGATAATCATCAATTGGATTTATTTAACCATGAGAATCCTAAGCACCGACCGTTGATGTCCGCATTGGATGAACTAAACAATAAATATGGCGACTATAAATTGAAATTGGCCAATCAAGACCTGAAACGAACGTGGAAAATGCGTCAAGAACATTTATCTCCAAAATACACAACAAATATCAACGAAATACTCAAAGTTAAAGCCGATTATTAATCATTTTTTATTGCCTAAATCTTGCTGTTTTGATATTTAACAAAACTTCTACAAAATCTCTTTAGGTACAATTTTGCGTGTCCAAGTTTTTATACGTTTACCTATTTTGACTTTATTGTCGGGATTAAAATCCAATGTTGTCCGCCAAGAATTTTCAGGTTTAAATTCTATTTCCATACCTTTTAAAACACCTTCGGTTACTTTTTTGTCATGAATAATTGCTAAACATTCAGTATTTAGATTGGCACTTCTAGGGTCGAGATTAAAAGTGCCTATAACCGTTGTTTCATTATCAATAATCATAGATTTTGAATGCAACCCAAAAATGGGTTTAAAATCTAATTTTGCCTGCAGTTCACCTGTCATTATTTTAAAACGTTCTTCGGCATCGGGTTTAAATTCGTAGATTTCTACACCTGTTTCCAACAAAGCTTTTCTGTCCCGTTGATAACCATTAAAGGCTTCTAAATTATCTGTTGAAGCTAGACTATTGGTCAGAATCCTAATTTTTACTCCGCGTTTTATGGCATCACTAAATAGATTACGACTTAATTCAGTAGTAATTAAATAAGGCGTTTGAATGTCTAAAGAAGTTTTGGCGTTTTTAACCAATTTAATTAGAGCGTCAGTAGTGTAACCACCGCCGCCCAAACCTTCGGATCCGTCATTTTTTCCTGGTGCATCGGAGACGAATTCTACTTGGTCGGTCCAAACCAAACCACCAGATTCTTTAATGTTTTTAAATGCAGTAGGTAAATTTTCAATTTGTGAACGAATTTGAGGCCAAAAATTTTCGGGATTACACGCATATTGATGTAATTTTTCAAATCGGTTGGAATCATTAAAATTTTCTGGTAACTCATCCGTTAAACTTTGAATGGGAACACTTAAATCATTATTCCAAAATTGTTCAAAAGATCGCTCTACTTTTGGAGCAATTTTACCCAATAAAAGTACATCCCTGTCTCTAAAGTTATACTCGTGGTCATAATCAAAATATTCATCAGCAATATTACGCCCGCCTGTAACAACTACTTTACTATCAACAATAAAGGTTTTATTATGCATTCGTAAATTAGCATTTCTAAAGTCGGTAGCAAACTTTTTAAGTTTGCCGACAATACTTTTACCTAGATTAACACCTGGGTTATAGACTTTAATGCTGATATTTTCGTGGGAGTCCATCATTAAAACATCTTCTAAATCCGCGTCAACCATAATATCATCAACCAAAATTCGCACTTTTACACCTCGGTCTGCTGCTCTAACCAAATAATCACAAGCAATAAGTCCCACGTTATCCGTAGAAAAAATAAAATACTGAATATCAATAGTTTTTTCAGCATAATCGGTAAGCCAAGCTCTAGTAATTAACGAGCCACCGCCATCTTCTAAAACGTAAACACCGGTTTTAGCTTGCATTTTTTCAGCTATATCAGCTAATTCCTTAGAAAGGGTGATGCTATCATTTCTTTGTATGGAATCGCAAAAATTTTGTGTAGTAACTGATTCGGATATTTGCTTTTTACAAGATGCTATAAAAAAAATAATCAATAGAAACCTTATCGAAAAGCATTTTAAAGAAGAGGGATATATCATTAAGTTTTAATCTTAAGATTGATTATTTAAAGGCATTATAGGCCATCCGTAAAATGACCACGATGTTTTTCTCTGTCAAATTTTTCTTTATTGTAAGTTGAAGATTCGTTTTTAGGAATTGAAAGACTTTTCCATTGTTCACTTTTAATCAATTTACCAGCATAAACCAATTGCCCAACATGATATGAATAGTGGCACAATTGCCTATTTATTGCTTCTAAAACAGTATGGCCTTCGTTCCTTATATAAATAATGCGTTCTAAATCTTCTGCTTTAAGTTGATTGATTATATTAAATAAACAATCCCAACCTTTTTCCCAAGCTGTTGTCATTTCGGTTTTTGAAGTATAGGTATCTTCAAATTCGGTATCTCTGTGCCGCCAATCTTTTTCACCATCTTCAGTATAAAAATTAGTCCAACGCGATAGCATATTTCCAACTATGTGTTTTGTTATAATAGCAATACTATTACTATCATTATTAAACTGCCAATGAATTTCGGTGTCGTTAAGTTGTTCAAAAGTCTTATCTCCCAAACTTTTGTAATAGGCAAATTGCTTCTGTATGCTTTTGATATAATTTTTATTCATGCTGCAAAAAAAGAGTCCTCATTACAAGGACTCTAAAGTTAATAAAATATTATCAATTATTTTTTCTCAGCTGGGACAAACTTAATGGAACTAGTATTAACACAATAGCGTTTCCCAGTTGTCTCTTTAGGTCCATCATCAAAAATATGCCCTAAGTGGCCTTCACATTTGGTACAAGTTATTTCAGTTCTAATCATACCATGACTTATATCTTTGGTGAAATCTATAGTGCCAGGAATGGCATCATCAAAAGAAGGCCAACCACAGTGGCTTTCGTATTTACTTCCAGACTCAAATAACTGGGCATTACAAGCTCTACAAACATAGGTGCCTTTTTCGAAATGTTTTGTATAACCACCATCACCTGGTCTGTCAGTACCTTTTTGACGTAAAACATAATATTCTTGATCTGTCAATTGAGCTTTCCACTCTGCTTCTGTTTTCACGATTTTATCTTTTTTTTCAGTTGTTTTTTTACTTTTAGTATTATTTTTTTGAGCTGTACTTGTACAACTCATTGTTAATGAAATAATTAATAATATAAGTGTATTCTTCATTTTTAACTTTTTAAAAAATCTATAATTTTATTTATAGTACTATGGTCTCTTAGTATTTTTCGATGCCCTAAACCGTTCGTAATTATGAGCCTACCATTTGCTAAATTTTGTCGTATTTTGTAAGCCGAACTTACATCTACATCTTTATCTTGGGTATCGTGAACTACCAAGGTGGGAATTTTTACTTTTTTTGCACTTGTAAGTGCAGCTAATGATTCTAGATGTACTTTAAACTTTGATTTAATTTGCTTACGCATTGTTTCAGCAACTTTTGGTTTTAACTTCAATTTTTGCACAAAAACATCTAAAATTTTATTGTTTGAACCTTCAATGCCTATTGTAACTAATTTATTTAAAAAAGATTTTTTTGATAAGGATGCCAATAATGCCATACCTCCAAATGAATGTCCAATAGCAGCTTCAAAAGGACCAAATTTTTCATTTAGAAATTCGATAGTGGCAATACATTCAATTAAATTGGTCGTTTTCCCAGAGGACAATCCGTGTGATGGCAGGTCAACACTAATAACCATCATGCCGTTTTCCAATAATTTGTCTGCAATTTCATAGAGTTGTGTACCACGCCCAGCCCAACCGTGTACTAATAGTATTTTTGTTTTGGAAAATCCATATTCATAAATATTCACTTCTTTTTCTATAGCAGCAATATTAACCATAATATTTTTTGCACTCTTACGCATCATTTCTTCTCTTTCGGGAACTTTAAACTTAGGAGGTGCAGTAAAAAGTTTTAATGCAAAATTTGAAGCTAATTTACTTGAGAATAATTGTAAGAACTGTCCGGTTCCGATAATTGAACTGGGTACCTCAAAGGTGTTTTTTTTTGGCATTAATTTTGAATTATTGGCTGTAATAATATATAATTACGAAGTTAAACAATTTTTGTATATTTACTTTTACAATTTAAAAACATAACATATTAAAGATGAAAAAAATAATTACCCTGACTGTAGTAACCCTATTTTTAATAAGCTGTAGTACAGTGCCAATTACGGGTAGAAAAAGAGTAAATTTTGTAAGTGATGCACAAGTATTGCCGATGGCTTTTGCTCAGTATCAAGGATTTTTAGCTGAAAATAAATTATCTACAAATGCAGCTAAAACAAAGCAAATAAAAGAAATTGGTGCTAGAATATCTCAAGCAGTAGATCGATTTATGCGGGTTAACGGTATGCAAGCAGAAGCAGATAGTTATAAATGGGAGTTCAATTTAATTGAAGATAAAACTGTAAATGCTTGGTGTATGCCAGGTGGCAAGGTGGTTTTTTATACCGGTATTTTACCTATTTGTAAAAATGAAGATGGTATTGCTGCTGTGATGGGTCACGAGGTAGCCCATGCTTTTGCCAAACATGGCCAAGAGCGTATGTCAACAGGTACGTTACAACAATTAGGAGGTGTGGCCGTAGCGGTAGCAACGGCTAATAAATCACCTGAACAACGTCAAATTTGGAATACTGCTTACGGAATTGGCTCAACAGTTGGCGTAATGTTACCTTTTAGTAGAACCCATGAGCGTGAAGCCGATAGACTGGGATTGGTATTTATGATTATGGCAGGCTATAATGGTGAAGAAGCTGCTGAGGTTTGGGTCAGAATGAGCCAACGCGATGGAGCTGGTCAAGCACCGCCACAAATTTTAAGTACACACCCATCTAACCAGTCAAGAATAGCCGATTTAAAGGCTTATTTACCGAAAGCAAGAGTAATGGCTAAAAAATTTAATGCCAAAGCATTAGCCAACTAACCACTATAGGTGGATTTAGTATTTCTTTTGATATCTAGTAAAACGTTCGGAATAGCTGATATTGAATAATCAAATTTTCGCTACTCCTTTTAAAATAATTAGTACATTGTAAGCCGTATTTCAATTGATATACGGCTTTTTAATTTATCAACCTACCCCAAACCTATGTTAAAAAGAGGAGATAAAAAACTAATCAATGCTTGGTCGTTTTATGATTGGGCTAATTCAGTATATTCTTTAGTAATTGGTACGGCCGTTTTTCCTATTTATTATGAATCGGTAACTAAGGAGGGAAATGGTATAGTGAATTTTTTAGGTACAGAATGGTACAATACAACTATATATTCGTATGCCCTAGGTTTTTCCTTTTTAATAGTTGCTTTGTTATCACCAATATTGTCTGCAATTGCAGATTATACAGGCAATAAAAAAAAATTCTTAAAATTCTTCTGTTTTTTAGGATCTTTATCAGTGATGATGCTATTTTTCTTTACAGGTAAAGAAACGATTTGGATTGGTATTGTTTTTACCATTTTGGCGAGCATAGGTTTTTGGGGAAGCATTGTTTTTTATAACGCTTATTTGCCCAAAGTTGCTTTTCCTGAACAACAAGATAAAGTGAGTGCCAAAGGTTTTATGTTAGGCTATATAGGTTCAGTAATTTTATTAGCATTTAATTTATCAATGGTTATGATGCCTGAATTATATGGCATTACTGACTCAACGTTACCGGCAAGAATATCATTCTTGACAGTTGGTATTTGGTGGATAGGTTTTGCACAGTATACTTTTAATAATTTACCAAATAACCCCTATAAACGTAAGCCCGAAAAAGATTTCATTTTTAAAGGATATAAAGAGTTATTATTAGTTCTAAAAGAGATTAAAACACAGTCACAATTAAAAATATTATTGATTTCATTTTTTTTATATAGTGTTGGCGTTCAAACAATAATATTGTTAGCATCTGTTTTTGGCACTAAAGATTTAGGTTTAGAGACCAGTAATTTAATAATTACAATATTGTTAATTCAACTTGTTGGAATAGTGGGTGCCTATTTTTTTTCCAGGCTATCTACTAAAATTGGCAATATAAAGGCATTAAAAATTACGATAATAATCTGGGCTTTTGCTTGCGTTGGTGCTTATCTATTAAATAGAGAAGACCCGAATGTGTATTTGAAATTTTATGCTCTGGGTGGATTTTTAGGTTTAGTATTGGGTGCTATACAAACATTATCTAGATCTACATATTCTAAATTGATTCCTGATGAAACGCATGATCATGCTACCTATTTTAGCTTTTACGATGTCACAGAAAAGGTTGCAATAGTGGTAGGAATGATTATTGCTGGTATTGTAACTTCTTATACTAACTCTCTTAAGTTGTTCATATTAATTTTAGGTGTATTTTTTATTGCAGGTTTTATCGTACTTAGTTTTATGAAAGCATCAAAGTATGTGAAGTAATATTTTAGTGCTAATAGGGTAATTGACAGTATGTCGAACTTAAAAAACTCTGAACTCATAACTCCAAATTCAGAACTTTTTTCTTCGCACCTCTTGTCTATTTAGCGTCTTCCACTTCTTTTGGCTCCGCCAAAACCACCTTTCTTTTTTCCTTTGTAGCCTCCGCCAGAGTTTTTACCCTTATAACCTCCTCCGCCAGAACGTCTGTCTCTGCCGCCACCTCCAGATCTTCCACCACCAAAGCCTCGTTTTTTACCACTTCTTCTTCCACCACCTTTAGGTTTTGTGGTTACTTCTACAATTAACGATCTGCCTCCAAATTCTGCATGTTTAAAAGCATCTACTACTTTATCAGCAAAGGCTTTGTCAATTTCAAAAAAAGAGAAACTTTTAAGAATTTCTATCTGACCAATTTCTACATCTCTCTTTTTAAGATATTCATTGATTAATCCCATTAACTTAGCAGGATTCAATCCGTCCATCTTACCGATGTTAATATAGAATCTTGTAAAGTTTTCATCTGCACTTCTTCTACGTTCTCTTGAATCATCACCATTTAAATCTGGTGCACCTTTGTAATAGGATAAAAATGAGTTAAACTCAATAGAAACAAATCGTTTTATCAATTCGTCATGGTCAATATCCTTTAATTGATCATAAATACTTTCTAAATAGGGACTGATTTGCTCTTCGTTTACTTCAACATCTTTTACCTTTTCTATCAGTTTAAACAATTGTCTTTCGCAAATTTCTTTCCCACCAGGTACTTGTTGGTGAACGAATTTTTTACCAATTTTTTTCTCTATAGGTTTTAGAGCATTCTTTTCTCTATTATTAATAATAGCAATAGATATTCCTTCTTTGCCCGCTCTACCTGTTCTACCACTTCTGTGCGTGTAATTTTCAGCTTGATCGGGCAATTTATAGTTAATTACGTGAGTAAGGTCATCCACATCCAAACCTCTTGCGGCAACATCGGTAGCAACTAAAATTTGCAAATGTTTAGATCGGAACTTTTCCATAACTATATCACGTTGAGCTTGCGATAAATCGCCGTGTAAAGCATCTGCATTATAACCATCGTCAATTAAATTTGCCGCTACATTTTTAGTTTCTCTACGCGTTCTACAAAATACTATGGCATAAATATCAGGGTTTACATCTGCCAATCTTTTTAGCGTTGGGTATCTGTTTTTTTCTGAAACTAAATAATATTCATGCGAAACTTTATCGGCACCGGCATTCTTTTTACCTGCACTAATTTCAACAGGTTTAGTCATATAGTTTTTAGCAATTGCATCTACTTCTCTGGGAAAAGTAGCTGAAAATAACAGGGTTTGTTTTTCTCTTGGGGTAACTTCTAGAATTTGATCCAAGTCGTCTTTAAAGCCCATGTTTAACATCTCATCTGCCTCATCAAGTACAACCCACTCAATATCTTTTAGTTTTAGCTGTTTGCGTTTAATTAAATCGACCGTTCTGCCCGGTGTGCCCACAACAATTTGTGCACCTTTTTTCAGTCCACGAATTTGCTCGTCAATATTAGCTCCTCCGTAAACAGTAACTACATTAACACGCTTCATGTACTTAGAAAACTCTTCTATGTTTTTTCCAATTTGAATGGCTAACTCCCGTGTAGGTGATAAAATTATTGCTTGAGTGGTTTTGCTTTCAGTATTCAGTTTTTCTAAAATGGGTAAACTAAAAGCAGCGGTTTTACCTGTACCAGTTTGTGCAAATGCTTTTAAGTCATCAGCGGCACTTATTATTTGTGGTATGGCTTGTTGTTGAATAGGGGTAGGTTTTTCGTAACCCAAATCTGTCAAAGCGTTGACAATTTCTTGACGTAAGCCAAGTTCATTAAATAAAGACATCTATTAAAATTTATCAAACTAAGGCTTCCCAATTGTGCTGTCCTAGCAGATAAATAAGCCTTTTTGTTTATGAGTGTGCAAAAGTAGACTTATTTTAACGATTTACGCTTAATTTAAACAATAATTGTAAAATTTGATAAACTGGTAAATTATTTAAGCTGTTTTAGTTGCTTTTCAAAACTACGATTTGCTAAATGCGTCATGTTGTTCTGAACTTTGCCTTCTTTGTCTATTAAAATTGCTCTTGGGAAGTTAATGTCCAACCAATCAATACCTTTGTCAATGCGATATTGATGGTCTTTATTTAATTTTTTTATTTTAATTTGATTTCTCCATTCGTTTTCTTGATAGGCGGAAGTAAGACCAATAAACAAAATGTCAGAATATTTTTTTTCTAAATAATTAATACGCTTGGCAAAATTATCCATTTGGCTAGAGTCATCGGGCCAAGTACATATTACTGTATTTTTATTTTTAATAACCTTATTAAGATTAACGGTATTATTCTCATAGTCATAAGGCGATATTCTTGGAAATGCACTTCCTTTTGCTAATTTTTTAGAAACCTCTATTAAATTAGATATTTCCGTTACACTTTTTTTATCAGTTGAATGATCAAAAAACAGACGTATTGCTCTTTCTTTTTCTTTTGGAGAAATGTTTTGGTTCAACAACGTGTACCAAATGCCAATATGTAAAAATTTATTTTTTACGGTCTCATTTTTAACATTTTCAAGTGCAGCTTGCATCATATTTACATCCAGATCACTTTTAAAGCTATCCAGCACCTGTTTTTCATAAGCCAAATGAATCAAATAAGCTCTTACATAACTTTCATGAGGATAAAATCCGAACAATTCTTCATCATCAAGGTTAATGTTTTTTCTAAATCTAAAAAAGATCGGATCAATTTCAGGATGTTTTTCCGACTTTAGAACTTTCATATTGTTATAAGGATAGATTTCCTTTTTTGTATAGATGGGGTAATTAATTGCAGCATTTATCAACTTGTCAAACAGTGCAGGGTTTTCAGGTACTTCAGATTTAAATTGTGAATAAAGTAGGTTTTTTAATGCTAATACCGAATCTATTTTCAGTTGAAATAAACTGTCATTAAGTTTGTAAAATCTATTAAAAGCCCTGTCTTCTTTTTGATTAATTAAAAACAAATTGATTAGAAAATTATTACGCTCAGCACCTTTTCCACTAAAAACCAACGACTCGTCAAAGTCCCATGTATTTAACCGAATAAGCAAACTGTCATCGGGCTCCATATATACATTTTGATATTCGTTGCCGTGTTCAAACTTGTAAAACCCTTCGGAAAAATCGTTTAATTTTATTAAAAATTTATTGTTAATAGATAGTTTTGAAGAATCTAATAGTTCATCATTTTTGAAAAAATAAACCTTGTCGGATTTAGGATTAATTATTTGTCCGCCAAAGTAGGCAACATTAGTCGCTGCTTTATCATTACAACCAACTGTAAGAAGCGTTGCAAAAAATAAAAAGAAGTATCTATAAGAAAAAAATGAATGTAATAGTTTTGCCAAATTCATCAGGTTTTGCTCAACAAGACAAAATTAGCCATTCATAATGCTAAATTTAGTTAATGTGATGTTAAATTATGACTCTGTTAGTTTCGCCAATTACTAAGCATTGCTTACTTTTGCACGGAATTTAAAAAAACAAGAATGTTATCAGTTTCTAACTTATCGGTACAATTCGGAAAACGTGTATTATTTGATGATGTAAATACCATTTTTACACAAGGTAATTGTTATGGGATAATCGGTGCTAACGGTGCAGGAAAATCAACCTTTTTAAAAATACTGGCCGGAGATATTGACCCTACTTCAGGTAGCGTGTCTTTAGAGAAAGGAAAACGTATGTCCGTATTGTCACAAGACCATAACGCTGCGGATGAGTATCCAGTATTGGAAACAGTATTAAGAGGTAACAAACAACTCTTTAAAGTTAAAACTGAAATTGATGCACTATATGCCGATTATTCAGATGAGAATGCGGAACGAATTGGTGAATTGCAAGTTGAATTTGAAGAAATGAACGGTTGGAACGCCGAGAGCGATGCAGCTGCATTATTGTCCAATTTAGGTGTAAAAGAAGAGCAACATTATACACTGATGAAGGATATGGACGGTAAAGCTAAGGTACGAGTGCTATTGGCACAAGCTTTATTCGGAAATCCTGATGTATTGATTATGGATGAGCCGACCAATGATTTGGATTATGAAACAATTAAATGGTTAGAAAACTTCTTAGCTAATTATGAAAATACGGTAATTGTTGTTTCGCATGATAGGCACTTTTTAGATGCAGTCTGTACACATATTTCTGATATTGATTTTGGAAAAATAAACCATTATTCTGGTAATTATTCATTCTGGTATGAGTCCAGTCAATTGGCTGCTCGTCAACGTTCCCAACAGAACAAAAAAGCTGAGGAAAAGAAAAAAGAACTGGAAGAATTTATACGTAGGTTTTCTGCCAACGTTGCTAAATCTAAACAAGCAACGAGTAGAAAAAAGATGATTGAAAAATTGAACATTTCTGATATTAAACCCTCTAGCAGACGTTATCCTGCAATAATTTTTGATCGTGACCGCGAAGCTGGAGACCAGATATTGAATATTGAAGGTTTACAGAAATCCATTGAGGGTGAAGTGTTGTTCGATAATGTCAATATTAATTTGGCAAAAGGAGATAAAGTTGTAATTTTTTCAAAAGATTCAAGAGCGGTAACTGCTTTTTTTGAAATTATTAATGGAAACTTAAAGCAAGATTCAGGGAAATTTGCTTGGGGAGTAACTACTACACAAGCCTATTTACCTTTGGAAAATTCTCATTTTTTTGATAATGATTTAAGTTTGGTAGATTGGCTAAGGCAGTGGGCAACTACTGAAGAAGAACGTGAAGAGGTATATATTCGTGGATTTTTAGGCAAAATGATTTTTAGCGGAGAAGAAGCTCTAAAAAAATGCAATGTACTTTCTGGTGGTGAAAAAGTACGTTGTATGTTATCAAGAATGATGATGTTAAGAGCAAATGTGTTAATGCTAGACGAACCTACAAATCACTTAGATTTAGAATCCATCCAAGCATTTAATAACTCATTAAAAAACTTTAAAGGAACAGTGTTGTTTGCAACGCACGATCATGAATTTTCTCAAACAGTTGCCAATAGAGTTATAGAATTAACCCCACAAGGAGCTATTGATAGGTATATGACCTTTGATGAGTATTTTGAAAATGCCAAAATAAAAGAGCAACGTGAGAAAATGTATATGGTTACGAGTTAAATGTTATAGAAGTCTTGAACCATTATGATATTAAAGTTTCTAGGAATATTAATAATAATTCAACTATCACTGTATTATCTCAATGGAAAATTTAAAAACAAAATTCCAAATAGCATTATTCTGGCTATAATTTTGATCGGGCATTTTTTTGTTTTTCCATCTTATTTTTATCCTGAACCAAGAACGGATGGAGTAAATTGTGGAATGCCAATAATGGGAGTAACTCTTAGCTTTTGGATTTTTGGAACTATTAGTTCAGTATTCACTCATTTTGTTTGGACATTAATTCTTCAAAATGAAGTAATAAAACAAATTTACGAAAAATAAATCCCAATGAAATTTAAGAAACTATCAAGCTAATATTTTTTATACTGAAAAGTTAATAAACTTAAGGTCTAGCCACCTCGTAACCACCACCTTTTGACTTTTTGTAAAAAACACCGTGATATTTGTAGTATTTTATACCTCCCATCACCACATTTTCACCACCTTCGGGCAATTTTTTAAGTTTTGCACCTTTAGGAGCAGTTCTTAAGACAAAACGCTTATTGATTTTAGCATACCAAACACCGTCAATTATATAATAATCAATGTTTTTGTGTGTAATTTTCTCAGGCTTTTTTTCAGAACTATTAATGGTAGCTTTTTTTGTTTTAGTATCTGTATCAGATTGAGCATTTAAGCTATTAAACGACAACAAAACAATGGCTAAAACGGCAATAAATTGTAACTTTTTCATCTTTTTCTTTCCTTTTTCCAGTGCAAATTTAAAAAATAAAGGCATCCTGCCAAATTCTTGGTAACTTACTTTCTTTTGGGGTTGCCCGCTCTATTTCTGAATCGTTTTAATAATTCTTTATTAAAATTCTGTTCTGCACTTATTAATTTTATCATTTTTTTGGACGATATTATGCCCGTCAAATCTTTTTTTAATTTTTCTCTAGCCTTAGCTACTTTAACGTCTACTTCCAATAACTCCTCTAAAATAGCATCTGCTTCAGTATCACTTAACTTGTCAATACCACCAGCAGCCCTAACTTTCCTGAATAGTTGACGTGTTTTAACAATCTTTATTTTTTGAAATTCCTTTTCATAGGCATTATAGACTGGCCAAAATTTTTCGGCTTCTTTAACAGTGAGTTCTAACGCATCTGTTATAAAAGCAGTTTTAAACGCTTTTATTTTATCATTGTCAGTACGTTGTGCAACTCCAGTAAACACCGTAAATAATAATATTCCAAATATGAATTTTTTTATATTCATCAATTTTCTAGTATTAAGCTTTCAATATCCGTGCCATTTAAATAGTCTTCAAGATCTTCTTCTTCAAAAATGGGTTGACTTTCCAATTCTATGTCATTAAATACTTCCGTAATTTCGTGAGTGTCAAAGGTAATCAAATCATCATCAATCCATTGTTCTATTTCGGTTGAAGCCAATTGATCTAAGTTAACATCATCAGTTGTTTGGTTATAGTTTATAAAAATAAACAATAACAACGAAGCCGCCGCCGCAATTGGGATTAACCTCTTTAATAAAATAGTTTTAAAATCAATTACTTTAGGTTTATCATTAATAGTGGTAAATACCTTATCTTCAACAGTTTCTAAATAATTTTCAGGAATTTTATATCCTGTTTCTTTTTTATCTTCTTCTAGCTTCAGTTTCTTAAACACATTATCTTCTAGGGTAGAGAAATATCCTTTTGGACTTTCAAATCCATCTTTTTTAGAAAACTTTTCACTAGCCATTTCATCAAAAACAGCATCCTCAAGCGTATTAAAATACCCTTTTGGTGTTGTAAATCCCGATTTTTTGATATGTTCTAGTTTATTTTTTGTCATTCTGTTTATAAGACTAGATTTACTTACAATGGTTTAATAGTTATTCAGTTATATATTTCTCAATTTTTTTTACGGCATGATGGTACGACGCTTTTAATGCACCCACCGATGTTTCTAATATATCTGAAATATCCTGATACTTCATAGCATCAAAATATTTCATATTAAATACCAACTGCTGTTTTTGAGGTAATGTAGCAATTGCTTTTTGTAATTTTAGTTGAATTTCATCACCATCAAAATACACATCTGATTCTAAATTTTGAACCATTTGGCCCTGCATTTCATTTACATCTACATTTTGAGTTTTAGCCCGTTTATTGATAAAGGTAATGGACTCATTTGTGGCAATTCGGTACATCCAAGAATAAATTTTGCTTTCAGCATTAAATTTATCAATATTTCTATACACTTTAATAAAAGTATTCTGCAGCACATCATCGGCATCATCATGAGAAATTACTATTTTACGAATATGCCAGTACAAACGTTCTTTATATAACGACATAAGCCCCCTAAACGCTTTTTCTTGCGTTAGCGGGTTTTTTAATTCTGATATAAGTTCAGTTTCGGCTACCAATAAATAGGTTTTGTCTTTAGACTATTAACGTTAAGAAAGGTTTAAAATTGGATTAAATTTACAACCCAATCTTCAATTTTACATTCAGCACCCTACCCGATAAAAAATTTGGAATACCTATGGAGCGTGATGCAGCGATATCACGCACCCAAGTATTGGTTATGGAATTTTGAACATCAAACATGTTAAAAAGCTCTATACCGAGTGAAAATTCTTTAAAATTTTCTAGCCATTTTATGTTGGTTGTGTTTTCGACATCTTTAAATACATACGAAATACCAATATCTGATCTAAAATAATCTTTTAATCTATTCTGAAAAACGTAAGGATTGGCATACGAGGGTGAACCGCCGGGAACACCCGTATTATAAACCATATTCAAATACATTTTTAGGTTGGGATAATTAGGGACATAATCTTGAAACAGCACAGCAAATTTTAATCGCTGGTCGGTGGGTCTAGAGATATAACCTTGATTGTTAATATTTTCTTCGGTTTTCAAATACCCAAAACTAAAATACGATTCCGTGCCCTCCACGAATTCTCCGTTGATACGGGCATCGAAACCAACGGCATACGCGGTTGCGTTGTTCTTGGCACGATAACGTATCTGTACATTATCTACCGTAAACGGATTTACATCCGACAAGGTTTTATAATAGGCTTCGGTAACCAATTTAAAAGGTCTATTCCATAATTTAAAACTATAATCGTTGCCCAGTACAAAGTGAATGGAACGTTGTGCTTTTACTTCAGGATGAACCGTACCCAAAGAATCTCGTAACTCTCTATAAAATGGAGGTTGATAATAGTATCCGCCAGAAATTCTAAAAAGCATATCTTTTTCCCAATCGGGTTTTATGGCAAATTGAGCCCTAGGGCTTACAACCGTATGTCCTTTTTCTTCAACACCATCTGCTTTTACCTTCCAGTTTTGAGCCCTAACGCCCATATTAAACCATAGTTGATGGTCATTGACATAAGCCGTTTTGCTCCACTGTCCAAAACCAGAAATTCTATTGATTTGAACATTATTTGTCGCCCGAAGGCTTGTAAAAGGTACAATTGGCCCTGTGTAAGGATTGTAAGGTTCGTCATTTCTAGGTAATAAGTGAGGAGGTCGTATAGAGAACCCGGCGGAGTCAATCACTTCCCATTCAATGATCCTGTCTTTAATGTCTTCCAATTGATACTTTGCTCCAAATTCAAAAAGATGTTCATCTTTTTTCAATGTTGCCTTTAATTGGATATTTGTAATTAAAGCATCCAAATCGTTACGGGCATGATCTAATTGTGAACCAATAGCTTGAGAAAATTCAACATCGCCAAAATTATCACTGCCAAAATCGGCATTGACATCGCCAATGCCATAAAACGCCAGAATATCGTAATATTCCTCTTCTTGTGTATTATAAACAGATGTAGTCAGCTCTAGTTTTAAATTATCATTAACTAGATAAGAACCTTTTAGTGCTCCAAAAAGTGTTAAATACTGGTCAACCTCTTTACCTCTGTAATTGACAACCAAAGCTTTTGGGTCGGCTAATGTTCCAAATTTTGTCTGTCGGCTAATTGGTGTGTAGTTGTAATTATTTAAGGAGAAATTTCCTAAAAAATCGAGACCAAATCTATTATTAAATTGATAAGAAACATACGTTTGAATATCCGTAAAATTGGGTTTAAAATTGGTTTCAATATCTTTTTTATTGACAAAAAGACTGTTGTTTCTATATCTGGCACCTAAAATTGCCGAAAGCTTGTTATTTTTAGACGTGCCTTCTAAAGTCAGGCTTCCGCCTAAAAGACTCGCTTCCAAACCAATACCAAACTTTCGAGGTTTTTTGTAAGTAATATCTAGTACGGACGAGAGTTTGTCACCATATTTTGCTTGAAATCCACCTGCTGAAAATTTTACATTTTGCGTAAGGTTAGGGTTTACAAAACTTAGCCCTTCCTGTTGCCCTGAACGCACCAAAAATGGACGATACACTTCTATTCCGTTTACATACACCAAGTTTTCATCGTAATTACCACCACGGACATTATACTGTGTACTCAGCTCGTTATTACCGCTTACGCCCAAACCAATATTCTTCAACGTGCCTTCAATTCCGGTATTGGCACTGGGCAATTTTTTTATGGTTTCTATAGGTACTTTGTCAATGCCTTGGGCATCATCTTTTTTATCTTTGATAGTAACCGTTTCTATTTCCTCGATTTTTATTTTGAGTTTGGGAGAAAAAAACAGATTTCTGTTTTTGGGAACTTTTACCTTTTTAGTAAGGGTGGTATAAGCAATATGACTAAACGTTATAGTAACTTCAATGTTTGCGGGAATATTAAGTTCGTATTTTCCATTACTATCCGTAGTCGTTCCTTGTTGATTATAGGTTACCGAAACACCTTCAATGGGTTTGCCTTTTTCATCTTTTACAGTACCTTTTATGGTTGCCGTTTGTGCAATGATGGACATTGTCAAAAAACAAAACATAAAAAAGAAAATGAAGATTTTCTGGTTCACTGGTCAACGGTTTCTTTATTATCTCATGAAACTCCCTCCATGTTGGAGTCCCAAAAATCATCGGGATGGGTGGGCTTTCTATTTAGTATTAAACGTTGCAATATACACATTAGTATTGTTTACATTGTCAACTACCGTCAGTTTTAATTCGTGTTTTTTACCTTCTAATTTACCGTCGTTAAAATCGTAAGTTAACAAGTTTTTTTTCGGTTCGTATTCAAATAATACCCATTTACCATTAATTTCTCCTCTATACGATTTGATTCCAGATAAATTATCGGTAATCTTTAGTTTTAAATACCTGTAATTAGATAACCATTGTTTATTTTTAAAATTAACAGGTTTTACTTTTGGAGCTATAGAGTCAATTGCTAAAGTATAATTGCCCAAACTTCTGCTTAACGTATAAATTTTATTGTTTTTACGTCTGGTCGAAGCATAGGAAAGCTTCTCTTTTTTATTAATAGAGGTTATAATAACCTGGCTTTTATCCTTGGCAGGATGGTTGGAAATATCAAAAGTCAAGGTAAAATTGCGATGCAAAGGGATGCCACCATTATGTAATTTGGCAATTCTACCGTCGTAATTAAAATCAAAATAAATGTCCTTGTAAAAACTGTTTTTAGGAAAGGCCACACTAACGTTTTCTTTGTTGAGCTTATTAAATTCATTAGCCCTGAAAAAATGCGGTGTTTTTTTGATTTCTTCTTTTACAATTTTATCTGCTTTTTTACCTTTAACGGGAATAATAAGTTTGGTTGAGTTCCCTTTAAAATCTTTAGCAATAACTTCGATATTATAAGATAACCCACCTTCAATGGTTACATAGCCATTATTTTCCAGAGCTTTATAAATACTTAGTTTGTTGGAAGGCTCTACAAAACATTTTTGGATTTTTTGCCTTTTTTTGTGATACCTTTCATAATCTATCAAGGTGTTAAGATACCTTGTTTCGGCAAAACTAAAGGTATTTACTTCGTGTTCATATACTTTTTTACCATTAACCGTCATCCTTAGGTTAAAAATACCATTGTTATTTAGTGCTCCATCCAATTTGTCAACAGCGTTTACGCCAATACCTATTTTACCATAGGCTTCTATGGGGTTTGCTACTAAGTTTCCATTTTTATTTTTGATAATTAGTTCTTTTAAAGCATTGGTACCATCAACATGCGTAGAATCTCCAAAAGAATATACCACACCTGCCCTAATTAAAGGGTTTTGAGAATCTGGGATGTCAATACCAAAAAACATAGGGTTTATAGGCTTGGAATTGCCATCGCGAATCTCAAAATGCACATGGGGGCCTCCCGAACTACCGGAATTACCACTGTAAGCAATCAATTTTCCTTTTTCAACTTTTAGTGCGTTAGCTTTAGGGAACAACTCTATAGTATAGCTTTTTTTCGCATATTGTTGCTTTTTAACATAGGCCTCAATTTCAGGAGAAAACTTCTTTAAATGCCCATAAACAGAAGTGTATCCGTTAGGGTGCTTAACATATAAGGCTTTACCGTAGCCCCAATGTTGTATTTTTATTCGAGAAACATATCCGTCTGCAATACCTACAACATCCAATCCTTCGCGTTGTTGTGTTTTAATATCTAACCCTCCATGAAAATGATTGCTACGTAACTCGCCAAAAGTACCTGACAAAATTAGAGGTACTTCTAAAGGGCTTCTAAAATAGTTTTTAGGATAATTAGCCTGTGTAAACCCTTGGTGTATAACAAAAAAAAGTAGTGTAGTTAAAAATATTTTTCTCATGATAGCGGCAAAAATAATCATTCAAGATTGAATTAAAAAATATTATGCATAACGTTGATTAATGTGTTAATTGTCAAAACTTTAACGTTAATATTTAATAATAGTTTAAAAAATCTTGGTTAATTCTAAATAGAATACTAAATTTGTTGGTAATGTTTAGAATCTCTGTATTTAATGAGTAACGTTTTAGAAATAGTTGATTCCCTGCAAGGTAAGTTAGAAAACTTACTGACCAAGTACGAATTATTGAAGATAGAAAACCAACAACTGTTGGAGAAAAGTGAAAAATTAGTTCAAGAAGTTCAAAAAGGGCAAGAATCTATAAGTGCTATTGAAAATAAATACGAATCATTAAGGGTTGCAAATGCGATGGTAGGCAGCAAAGAAGATAAACATACAACCAAATTGAAAATAAATACATTAATACGAGAAATTGATAAGTGCATATTGCAGCTAAGTGAGTAAAACCAATGGAAGAGAAGTTAAAGATTAAGGTAACTATTGGAGACAGAGTTTATCCATTAACGATAAATAGCGAGGGTGAAGAAGAAGGGGTTAGAAAAGCTGTAAAAAAAATAAACGATTTGATAAAGCGTTTTGAAGAGAATTATGAAGTTAGAGATAAACAAGATGTTTTAGCAATGTGTGCACTGCAATTTGCATCGTTACAAGAAGTAAAAAGTATTTATAATGACCAAGATGGAGAAGAAATAGAAAAAAAATTAATAGAGATGAGTGTTGCCTTAGATGCTCATTTATAATACGTTCTTTAAAATATAACAATTACTGCCTACATTTAGTTATTTGTTCATTAAACTCAACATTATTTTTTTAAAAAGGGTGAGTCTAAGCTAGTAAAGCACGCCGTATTTGCTGTTTCAGCATTTCAGCGGATCCTTGATCAGCCGGTTAGCCCTAAACTTGTCTTACAAGGAGTTTAAAAAACCTTTCTAGATGTAGGCTTTTTTTATGGATTCATTTCTGTTTGCAGAGGTGAGTTTAATAACACCAATTTACCAAAAACTAAAACTAAAACAATGGATGGAATGATATTACCAATTATAATTGGTATTGTAGTAGGTTTGATTATCGGCTTTATAATTGCCAAAACTCTTGAGAAAAACAAAGCTTCAGCTATTTTAAAAGATGCAAAAAAGCAAGCCTCGTCGATAATTAAAACAGCAAAAACAGATGCTGAGGTATTAAAAAAGGACAAAGTACTTCAGGCAAAAGAGAAGTTTATCGAATTAAAGGCTGAGCATGAAAAGGTGATTTTGAGTAGGGACAGAAAAGTTTCAGAAGCAGAAAAAAGGATTCGCGAAAAGGAATCTAAAGTAGCTCAAGAACTTGATAAAACTAATAAACTCAATAAAAGATTAGAAGAAAAAGTTTCGGATTACGATTACAGAGTCGAATTTTTGGAAAAGAAACAAAAAGAAGCTGAAAAACTGCATAAAAAGCACGTTGAGCATTTAGAGGTTATATCTGGCCTTTCCGCTGAGGAAGCCAAAAAAGAATTAGTCACTTCATTACGAGAGGAAGCCAAAACTGATGCTATGAGCTATATTCAAGACACCCTTGAAGAAGCTAAACTTACTGCACAAAACGAAGCGAAAAAGATTATTTTAAGTACTATACAGCGTGTGGGTGTTGAAGAAACAGTTGAAAATTGTGTGTCTGTTTTTAATTTGGAATCGGACGATGTTAAAGGTAGAATTATTGGTAGAGAAGGACGAAATATTAGGGCGTTGGAATCCGCCACGGGTGTGGAGATTATTGTTGATGATACACCAGAAGCGATAATTCTTTCTTGTTTTGATCCTATACGTAGAGAAATTGCTAGGTTATCCTTGCATAAATTGGTAACCGATGGTAGAATTCACCCAGCTCGTGTTGAAGAAATTGTCGCCAAAACATCAAAAGAAATCAATCAAGAAATTGTTGAGGTTGGTAAGCGGACGGTAATTGATTTAGGTATTCATGGTCTTCATCCAGAATTAATAAAAGTAGTTGGGAGAATGAAATACCGTTCTTCTTACGGTCAAAATTTATTACAACACTCGCGAGAAGTGGCAAACCTTTGTGCCTTAATGGCGGCCGAATTAGGTTTGAACCCTAAAGTGGCCAAAAGAGCTGGATTGTTACACGATATTGGTAAAGTACCTGAAACTGAAAGTGAGTTACCACATGCTCTGTTGGGTATGGAATGGGCTCAAAAATATGGAGAAAAACCTGATGTTTGCAATGCCATTGGTGCACACCACGATGAGATAGAAATGAAATCGTTGTTTGCTCCAATTGTTCAAGTTTGTGATGCTATTTCTGGTGCAAGACCGGGTGCAAGACGACAAGTATTAGACTCATACATTCAACGTTTAAAAGATTTAGAAAATGTTGCATTTGGATTTTCTGGTGTTCAAAAAGCTTATGCAATCCAAGCAGGTAGAGAGTTGCGTGTTATCGTAGAAAGTGAAAAAGTTGATGATATTAAAGCATCAGAGCTTTCATTTAACATTTCGCAAAAAATTCAAAATGACATGACTTATCCTGGTCAGGTTCGTGTAACCGTGATTAGAGAAACCCGAGCTGTGAATATTGCAAAGTAAATGTGAAAGGCTATATAAACGATACCCTGATTGATTGTGATACTGCACAAATAAGTGCTTACGATCTTGGCTTAAATAGAGGTTATGCTGTTTTCGATTTTTTTAGGATCATCAATAGTGAATTTCGTTTTTTAGAAGATCATTTAAAGCGGTTTATAAATTCCATTCAACTTTCTAAAATACCAAACCCATATACAAAAGATGAATTGCGTCAAAAAGTTTTAGAACTGCAAAACATCAATAATGTCCAACACGGTTTTATAAGAATAACCTTAACGGCAGGGACTTCATTGAATTTTGGTTCCTTATCATCTTCTACATTGATTATTTTATCAGGTGTTTTAGAGGCAAACAATCCTAATAATTATATCGAAGGAATTAAACTTATCAGTAAAAAATACCAAAGGGCCTTTCCCAACATAAAAAGTACGGACTATTTCTTTCCCCAAATGCTGCATCAGGAGTTAAAGGAAGCTGGTGCCACCGATGTGCTGTATCATACCGATTATGTTACCGAAACATCACGTTCCAATGTTTTTTGCGTGAAAAAGGGAAAAATAGCAACTCCAACAGCCAACGTTCTAGAAGGTATTACCCGTAAAAAACTGTTAGAGCTTCAGCCTTCAATTAGTTTGACAACTATAACGTTAGATGAATTGTACCATGCGGACGAAGTATTTATAACAAGTTCTAGCAAAGAATTGATGCCCGTTGTGCAAATTGACGAAAAATCAATAGGCAACGGAAAAATTGGCCCCGTCTACAAAGCGTTGCATACACAATTTAAAACATTTTGTTTGAACGAAATTAATATTTAATCAGTATTATTTAGCTCAGAAAAAAAGTTTTATGACTGTCAGGTTGATCGGCTTAGAAACTTATTTAAATTTTGTAAATGAGGAGCTTTCTTCCGACACTTCAGGACACTGACTACCAATTTTTATAAGGTTTTTTTATTAATGAAGAATTATAATATTTTGTAATTCCTGTTACTTCTTGACCCAACCAATTGGGTTTTTCATGGCTTTCATCTTCTGAAAGTAGTTCTATTTCTGCTATAATTAATCCTTTGTTTTCTCCATAAAATTCATCGACCTCAAATGTATGATCTCCAGATTTTACATAATATCTGGTTTTATCAATAACACCTGGCTCACAGATTTTTAGCAAATCCGTTGCATCTCTTAAAGAAATTTCTTTTTCCCACTCGTACCTTGTAGTCCCAGAAGTGTTTCCCAATCCCTTAACAGTTAAAAAACCCTTTTCACCAATAATTCGAACTCGAACGGTTCGTTCTGGAACAGAAGATAAAAACCCTTGAATAATCTTTTTATTTTTAAAGGCTTCTTTTTTAAAAGCATCACTATTTACCAAAAATTTACGTTCAATTTCCAGTGTCATTTACTTAATTTTGATGCTAAACGCTTCATTATCTTGTAACTTACCAACCAAAACATCATTCTCTTTCACCTTGCCAACTCCCGCAGGAGTTCCAGTAAAAATAATATCTCCTTTTTTCAAGGTAAAAAACTGAGAAACATAACTAATTAATTCATCAATTTTCCAAAGCATGGCATTCGTATTCCCATTTTGAACAACAATTTCATTTTTCACCAACTGAAACTGTAAATTTTCAAGGTTAAATTGTTCTTTAGAGTAAAATTGTCCTACCACAGCACTACCATCAAAAGCTTTAGCTTTTTCCCAAGGTAGTCCTTTCTCTTTACATTGGGTTTGAACATCACGGGCCGTAAAATCTATACCCAAGCCTATTTCGTCGTAATATTTATGAGCAAATTTGGTTTCAATATGTTTGCCCACTTTATTTATTTTGACCAATACCTCAACCTCATAATGAATATCGTCAGAAAAAGGGGGTCTGAAAAAAGGCATTTTTTTAGGTAGAATAGCCGAATCGGGCTTTAAAAAAACTACGGGATTTTCCGGTTTTTCATTAGCTAATTCTTCTATGTGTTTGGCATAATTTCTACCAATGCAAATTATTTTCATAGTTATTAATGAGTTATTGAATTAATCAAAAAAAATGAAAGTTTTTACTGCTACTGCAAGCTTAAGACTTAAAAATTTTACGGTATCCATTTTTTTTCAAAATTAGGTTTTCGTTTTTCTAAAAAGGCATTACGCCCCTCTTTGGCTTCATCGGTCATATACGCTAATCGTGTTGCTTCTCCTGCAAAAACCTGTTGACCGACCATACCATCATCAGTTAAGTTCATAGCAAATTTTAACATTTTTATGGATGTTGGCGATTTTTCCAAAATTTCTTGAGCCCATTGATAAGCTGTATCTTCTAGTTCATCATGAGGAATTACTGCATTTACCATCCCCATTTCATAAGCTTCTTGTGCAGAATAGTTACGTCCTAAAAAGAAAATTTCACGTGCTTTTTTCTGCCCCACCATCTTTGCCAAATATGCCGATCCGTAACCACCATCAAAACTTGTAACATCTGCATCGGTTTGTTTAAAAATTGCGTGTTCTTTACTTGCCAATGTCAAATCACAAACTACATGCAGGCTATGCCCGCCTCCAACAGCCCAGCCGGGAACAACAGCAATAACAGCCTTTGGCATAAATCGAATTAGTCGTTGTACTTCTAAAATATTTAAGCGGTGCATACCATCTTCACCTACGTACCCTTGATGCCCTCTCGCTTTTTGATCCCCACCACTACAAAATGAATATACTCCATCTTTCGATGAAGGTCCTTCTGCAGAAAGCAATACCACGCCAATACTTGTGTCTTCTTGAGCATCGTAAAAAGCATCATACAATTCGCTTGTTGTTTTTGGACGAAAAGCGTTCCTAACATCGGGCCTATTAAAGGCTATTCTGGCCACTCCGTTGGATTTTTTATAGGTAATATCCGTAAATTTTTTAACTGTTTTCCAGTTTGGCTTCATCATTGCTTACAATTTTATATGATTCTAATCGTTTGTAAAGATAGAATTAAGGGAAGAGAAAAAAAATTAACCAGATTAAAAATCCAAAAATTGTGTAATATGAAATTAGTTTACTCTATATTACTTGTGTTAGCATTTAGTTTTAATGCCTTTGCACAGAACGTTTCATTAGAAGCTTTTAAGTCATCTGAATTAAGTGGCGAGCTAAACAGCACCAGAACTTTAAAAATTTATGTACCCGATTCTTATCAGCAAGATTCAACTAGGGTTTATCCTTTAGCTATTGTATTAGATGCAGAATATCTTTTTGATATATATGTAGCAAATTCTAAATTATTTGCGGCAAAAGATAAGGCACCCGAACAAATTGTTGTTGGTATATTTCAAAATCAAAAAAATGAGCGAAAATTAGATTGTGCTGTAGATTTGAATAGTATGCTAACCGAAACCAGCTCAAAATTTTATAAGTTCATCAAAAATGAACTAATTGGTTATATTGAAGGTAATTATAGAATTTCTCCGTTTAGAACCATTGTAGGTAATACTATTACGGCAAATTTTATCAATTATTTTATGGTAGAACCATCACCAATATTTAATGCATATGTAAATATAAACCCAAGATATTCGCAAGATATAGCAGATTTATTTCGAGGTAAAGTGCCAACTATGGATAGGCACACCTACTATTATTTAAACAATGGTGAATTTTTAGGTGAACAAAAAAGCAAAAGTATTGAAACCTTATACTACGTGCTTAAAAATTTTGAGAATGAAAATTTTAAGTATAAATACGATGAATTCAATAGCTCTACAAATATATCGTCAATAGGTCAGGCAATTCCAGGTGCTATGGCTCATATTTTTGACATGTATTCTTCTATTTCTAAAGAAGAGTTTGAAAACAATATTGCAGATTTGTCTCCTGCAGAAGCTATAGAATATGTAGAAAAAAAGTATGTTGAAATTCAATTTCTTTTTGGAGCGAATTTAAAAATTAGACAAAGAGATATTTTTGCCATTGAATCTATTGTTCTAGATAAAGAAGATGGAGCTTATTTAGAAGAGTTTGGTAAAATGATTAACAGATTATATCCTGAATCTCCAATTGGTGATTACTATATTGGTCAGTACTACGAAACTGGCAATGATTATAAAAGAGCCTTAAAATACTACAAAAATGGTTTTGCTAAAATCTCATCTGAAGATACAAATTCAGATGGTTATTATCAAAATGTTGAGCGAGTATTAGCCAAACAAAAAAGCTTAAATAACGGTGAATTACCTGAGGAAGAGTTTGAAGAAGAAATTATTGAATCAGAAGAAGGTGAAGGGACTGGACGTTAAGCTTATACGTTAGACAAAATTAAAAAACCTCGATTAGGCTCAAACCAATCGAGGTTTTTTATTGAATAGTTTTAAAATAGTTCTTTAGTACTTTGTCATTTATAGTATTTGGAGTAAAAATTTCCAATACTTTTGGTTGTTTAGAATTATTGAAAAAAGTTTCTAATTGATATAACAATTCCTCCTTGTTGGTAGCCTTTTTATATTCCAACTGATACATTTTACATAAATGTTCAGCAGAAAGGTTGTGAGGAGTTTCAAAATAATCCAAAGCCTCTGTTTTTTGAGGTCCTGGTAAAATTTTAAAAATGCCCCCACCTCCATTATTTACTACAATAACCCTAAAATTTGAGGGTATGTATTTATTCCATAATGCATTACTATCATAAAAAAAACTAACATCTCCTGTTATGAAAATAGTTTGTTCCGTTGAACTATATGCCGCACCAATAGCCGTAGAAGTACTACCATCTATACCACTTGTACCTCTATTGCAAAAGACTTTAACTGTTGGATTGTTTTCAAATAACTGTGCGTAACGTATAATCGAACTATTTCCCAATTGTAAGTGCACATTATTAGGAAGCTTACTTAAAATAATATCAAAAACCTTAAAATCAGAAAACACGACTTGTTCCAAAAATTGTTTATGTTTTTTACTTCTGTCCCTTTTAACAGTTAACCAATAGTTTTGATAAGTACTTTTTACAGGTTTTGTTTCTTTTAAAAAAAGGCTGAAAAACGAGCTCGATTTTATTTCAAAATGATGTGTCAAGCAGTGAAAGGTGTCTGGTGCATTCTCACCATCTAAATGCCAATGATGTTTTGGTCGATGAATTCTTAAAAATTGCTTTACTTTTTTTGAAACTATCATTCCGCCCAGTGTAAGTAAAATATCTGGCTTTAACTTATCAAAATCATTATCTGCTAAAGGGAAAATCAGTTTATCAATACTATTTATAAATTTTGGATGATGGACATTAGAAGTGGTTTCTGTAAACATCAATACAGATTCATCTGATACCAATTCAATTAAATATTGTTCCAACCTTTCATCAGGATAATGAGAACCTATTAAAACTATTTTTTTCGCTGATTTATTCCAGATGTCAATAAAATCTTTCAAATTATAATCTATCTCCTTTTTAACAGACATAATCTTTCCATCAATAGTATTTATTCTACAACTTTCAGTTGTCTCGTATAATGGTTCATCAAAAGGCACATTTATATGCACAGGTCCGTTTTTTTCGATACAAATTTCTAAAGCGTTAGAAACCAATCGAATATTTTTCTTTAAGGAATTTTCATCTTCGATTAAATTTGCATTGAAAAGACTGTGATTAGCAAATACATTTTCTTGGCGTATGGTTTGTCCATCACCAATATCAATCATGTGCTCAGGTCTATCAGCAGAAACAATAATTAACGGAATATTACTATAAAATGCCTCGGCAATTGCAGGATAATAATTCAACAACGCAGAACCAGAAGTACAAACTAAGGCTACTGGTTTTTGAGTTTGCTGAGCAATACCTAATCCAAAAAAAGCCGCACAGCGTTCATCAACAACACTATATGTTTTAATTTTAGAATGATTTGTAAAACCTATAGTTAAAGGTGCATTACGAGAACCTGGAGAAATAATTACGTGTTCTATATTAAAAGCCACACAGCTTTCTACGACTAATTGAGAAAGTTGCTTTTTAGAGTAGGTCATTAAGTTAATTCCTTTAATTGAGGTTGCTAATTATTAATTCCATATTTATCAAATAAATAGATTATTGAAGCCATTGATGCTGCTCCTAACTCTAATTCGCGTTTATTAACGGCTTCGAAAACATCAGCCTCGGTATGATGATAGTCAAAATAACGTTGAGAATCCGGTCTTAATCCCAATAACACATTGTCGTTCTTTTTTAATGGACCAATATCGGCTCCACCTCCACCTCTAGCAAATATGTGAATATTGTAAGGTTCAAATAGTGATTTCCAATTCAAAACCTGATTGTAATTATTGTCATTACTTGTAAAACCAAATCCACGTGGGGTAAACCCTCCAGCATCTGATTCCAGAGCTACAATATGGTTCTCTTTTTTCTTTTCGGCTTCAGCGGCATAAGCTGTTCCCCCACTTAATCCAAACTCTTCGTTGGCAAATAATACTACTCTTAATGTTCTTTTAGGTTTTATTTTTAGTTCTTTGAACAACCTTAATACTTCCATTGATTGTACAACACCTGCACCGTCATCATGAGCACCCTCTCCTAAATCCCAAGAATCTAAATGCCCTCCAACTACCATAATTTCATTAGGGTAGTTAAGCCCTTCAATTTCACCAATTACATTATAGGATTGAGTTTCTGGTAGATTTTTGCAGTTTTGCTTAAAATAAAACTTAAGCTTCATTTTATCTTTTTGCTCTAATAATTTACTCAACATTTCTGCACTATTGGTACTTATAGCCGCAGTAGGAATTTTTCGATTTTCTTCAATATCGCCATATCGCATAGTACCCGTATGCGGTACATTATCCAATTTAGTAGTCATTGAACGCACTATGGCACCAACGGCACCATATTTTCCGGCAACTGCCGCACCATTAACACGCTGACCAACCGAAGCACCGTAAGCTCTAAACGTTTCAATTTTTTCGGCTGGCATTGTACCATTGTAAAAAACTATTTTACCTTTAACTTTTTCGCCCAATTCTTCAACCTCTTTTAAGCTTTTAACCTCAATTACTTCGGCCAAAAGACCTTCTTTAGGAGTTGCAATAGATCCGCCCAATGCTCTTATATCAATATTAAAATTGCCATATTGGGTTTCTATATGAGCTGCTTCCTTATCACCTCGAACCCAATGCGGTACTGTAACGGGCTGTAGCCAAACCTTAGTAAGGCCTAACTTGTCCAGCTCTGCTTTTGCCCATGCCACAGCGTTTTTATCGCCTTCCGAACCTGCTAAGCGATGACCAACTTTTTTGGTTAAATGATGAAGCCATTGGTGACTTTTCCCTTTGGTCAGTGCTTTTGTATAAATTTGTCTTAATTGTACCGAGTCCTTCTGAGCTTCTGTTTGGCCGAACAAGCTTATAGCGAATAGTAATATAATAGGTAATAATATTATTCTTTTCATTTCTTATTTTATCTTTAATTGAAACTAAACCTAGAAAGAATTACGAATCCTTTTTGAGTTTAAGTTATTTAATCATTTCTTAATTGCTCTTTAAATTCCCCTAACCTAACTTTGGTCTCATCATCCAATTCGGGAGCTTTAATATCTTTATAATTTTCTAAAGTTTCTAAAATAGTCTGTGCTACAATAGCTCTTGCGGTAGGTTTATCATCAGCAGGAATAATATACCATGGTGCTTTTTCTGTTGAAGTTCTGTTGATAGCATCTTCATAACATTCCTGGTACTTATCCCAAAGTTTGCGTTCTTTTAAATCACCCGAAGAAAATTTCCAGTTTTTACTTTTCTTCTCAATACGTCTTAATAATCTATTTTTTTGCTCTTCTTTTGAAATGTGTAAAAAGAATTTTAAAACGATAGTTCCATTTTCAACAATATGGTTTTCAAAATTATTGATATTCTCCATTCTTTTATGGAAAAAATCATCATTGACATCTTCAATTTCTCTTACCGAAGGAATTTTTTCTCCTAAAATGTATTCAGGATGTACTCTAGTAACCAACACATTTTCATAATGAGTACGATTAAACACGCCAATTTTACCCCTTTCTGGAAGAGCAATATAATGACGCCATAAAAAATCGTGTTTTAATTCTTTATCCGTAGGCACTTTAAAACTATGTACCACAACTCCCCTAGCATTTACCTGTTTAAAAACTTCGCGTATTAAACTGTCCTTGCCCGCAGTGTCCATTCCTTGTAAACAAACCAACATACTATATTTACCATGGGCATACATGGTATCTTGAAGTTCGCTCAGTTGTTTTCTAGCTTTTTTGAGTTTTTCTTGAGCCTCGGCATCAACTTCTTTTGTTGTTTTTTTTTCTAGTTTTATAGGGCTCGTAACTATATATTTATTTATGCTCATTTATTTCGTTTAGTAGGGTTAAAATTAGGGAAATAATATGTGTTAAGTAAAACTGTTGTTTTTTCATTCTGATGAAAATTACTGAAAAACATAGTGTAGAAATATAGAAAATACTTAAATCTTTGTACTATTTACATAATTATTATCAAAATAAATAACATTTTTAAAAAATAAAAGAAACCACAAATGCTTTACTGGAAATTAATATATAATAACATCCTAAAGTAAAAAATATTGAAATAACTTATAATCTAAGAACCTCTAACCTCTACAAATGTATCACTTCATCATAAGCATCAGCAACAGCTTCCATTACAGCTTCGCTCATTGTTGGATGTGGATGTATGGCTTTTAACACTTCATGACCAGTAGTTTCTAATTTTCTTCCTAAAACGGCTTCTGCAATCATATCGGTTACGCCGGCACCAATCATGTGGCAACCCAACCATTCGCCATATTTGGCATCAAAAATTACTTTTACAAATCCCTCGGAATTTCCAGCAGCTTGAGCCTTACCTGATGCCGAGAATGGAAATTTTCCAATTTTCAGTTCATAACCAGCTTCTTTAGCTTGAGCCTCAGTCATACCAACACTGGCAATCTCTGGTGTAGCGTAAGTACAACCCGGAACATTACCATAATCAATAGCTTCGGGATTTAACCCTGCAATTTTCTCTACACAAGTAATACCTTCTGCAGAAGCAACGTGAGCTAAGGCTGGCCCATCAACTACATCACCAATGGCATAATACCCTGGCAAATTGGTTTGGTAAAAATCGTTTACGATGATTTTGTCTTTATCTGTGGCAATGCCTACATCTTCTAACCCTATATTTTCAATATTGGTTTTAATACCAACGGCTGACAATATAATATCCGCTTCCAATATTTCCTCGCCTTTTTTGGTTTTAACTGTCGCTTTTACTCCACTACCTGAAGTATCTACCTTGGTTACACTACTTTCGGTCATCACTTTAATACCCGACTTTTTAAAAGAACGTCCAAATTGTTTGGAAACATCGTCGTCCTCCAACGGCACTAAATTCGGTAAATACTCAACAATCGTTACTTCTGTACCCATAGCATGATAAAAATACGCAAACTCAACCCCAATGGCACCCGAACCAACTACAATCATCTTTTTAGGCTGTTTTGGCAAAGACATAGCCTCTCTATATCCAATTACTTTTTTACCATCAATAGGTAAAAATGGTAATTCACGCGAACGTGCACCAGTAGCAATAATAATATGATCTGCTGTATACTCCGAAGTTTTATCATTATGGGTAACATCAACTTTTTTACCCGCTTTTACTTTTCCAAATCCGTCAATGACATCTATCTTGTTTTTTTTCATCAAAAACTGAACGCCTTTGCTCATACCGTCTGCTACATTACGGCTACGTTTAATAACCGCAGAAAAATCTTTATCAATTTCTTTTGCTTTTAAACCGTAAGCATCTACATGCTTTAAATAATCATATACTTGAGCACTTTTTAACAACGCCTTTGTTGGGATACAGCCCCAATTGAGACATATGCCGCCCAGATTTTCTTTTTCAACAACAGCAACTTTAAAACCTAATTGAGATGCTCTAATGGCAGTTACGTAACCTCCAGGTCCACTTCCAATGATAATAATGTCGTACTTCATTTTATGATTTTTATCAATTTATTAATAAATCTAATACTAGATTCTTTATACAAAGAAAAGTTTACAAATTTAATCAAATTTTATCGCTTTTACAGGGTTAATTTTACTAACTATATATGAAGGAATTAACAACATTAACATACATAAAATTAATGTACAAATATTAAGTATTAAAACTGCCCCAATACTAATATAGACAGGGGCTTCACTCACATAGTAATTTTCAGGGTTCAATTTTATAAAGCCAAAATATTTTTGTGCCAACAATAATCCAATACCAATGATATTACCCCAAAATAAGCCCTTGGCGATTAGGTAAGATGCATTATATAAAAATACTTTTCTGATACTCCAATTGTTGCTACCCAACGATTTTAAAATACCTATCATTTGCGTACGTTCCAAAATCAAAACAAGCAAAGCTGTAATCATATTTATACCAGCAATTAAAATCATAATTACAATAATTACAACAATATTGGTATTCAACAACTCCAACCATTCGAAAATTGGACCGTATTTTTCAGAAATAGTTTGTGCGTTAAGCGTTGAACCTACTTGATTGTAAACTTCTGTTCCTTTTTCTTCTAACCTATCAAAATCATCCAATAATACTTCAAAGCCACCAATTTGGTCTGACTGCCATTTATTTAGACGTTGCACATGCTTTATATCGCCAATAAGATAATTTTCGTCAAACTCTTTATAGCCTGAGTTATATATCCCCACAACCTTTGGTGTTCTTCTATTGGGCGGAGAACCATCTTCTTTTATAAAAAACAGATTTAACTTATCACCAAGTTTTAGTCTTAACCTATCTGAAATATGTTTAGAAATCAAAACGTTATTAGATGTTTTATCTGTAATTTCCAACAAGTCACCTTCTATTAAATAATTTTGAAAGAATGACCAATCATAATCGCTATTTACACCTTTAAAAATTACACCTTCAAAATCTGATTCTGTTCTTATTATCCCTGCTTTAGTGGCAAAACTTTGCACATTTTTTATTCCTGTAACATTTTTAAATTCAGGATAAAAATCTTGGTGAATGGAAATTGGACTTATGCTAATTTGTGAGTTATTATCTTCATAATTCGCAATTTGAATGTGTCCATTAAATCCTGATATTTTTTCTTTAATCTTTTTTTGAAGACCAACGGTAGTGGCAATAGAAATTAGCATAATAATAATTCCCAAGGCAATTGCCGTTATGGCAATTTTTATTATTGATGAAGATATACTACTTTTATACTGTTTTCCAACAATAATTCTCTTAGCTATAAATAACTCGTAATTCAAATCTTATGATAAATTTCAATTTCAAAAGTACGTATTTCTTTTGGGTTTTTATTTTGGTTTTTGTATTGATTTCCTGCAAAGGGAAATCAGCAAATGAAAATACCAGAAAAAATGATGAAATTAGTCAAAATTCAGTACATGACAGCTTGTCATACAATGTTTTCAACAAAGACATAATAATTACAAAACCAGTAGATTACTTATCTTTAATTAAACAAAAAAATGTAGGTATTGTAGGTAACCACACTAGTGTTGTGAAAAATGAAAATAATGGTTTTACACACCTAGTTGATACATTAATTTCGTTAAATATTGATGTGAAAAAGGTGTTTGCACCCGAGCACGGATTTAGAGGAAAAGCTGATGCTGGTGAAAAAATTGCCGATGGTAAAGATCCTATTACAGGACTACCCTCTATATCATTATATGGTAAAAATAGAAAGCCCACACCTGAGCAATTAAAAGATTTAGATATTGTTATTTTTGACATTCAAGATGTTGGTGCCAGGTTCTATACCTACATCTCTACCCTACACTATGTTATGGAAGCTTGTGCTGAAGCCAATATTCCATTAATTGTAATAGACAGACCCAACCCTAACGCTCACTATATTGATGGTCCAATTAGAGAAGAAGAACATAAAAGCTTTGTGGCTATGCACCCCGTACCCATTGTATATGGTATGACCATAGGCGAATACGCTAAAATGATTAACGGAGAAAAATGGCTTGATAAAGGTGTGCAATGTGATTTAACCGTTATGTCTTTAAAAAACTATACGCACCAAACACCTTACAGTTTACCTATAAAACCATCGCCAAACCTACCGAACGATACATCTATAAATTTATACCCCAGTCTTTGCTTTTTTGAAAGAACCGATATTAGTGCAGGCCGTGGCACCGAAATGCAATTTCAAATATTTGGATCTCCAAACCTGCCAAAAGATCAATTCTCTTTTACATTTACACCGCGACCTAATGAGGGAGCTAAAAACCCAAAACATAATGGAGTTCTTTGTTATGGAAAAGATTTAAGAAAAGTTAAAAATTTGAAATCCATTAATTTAGATTGGCTTATTGAAACTTATAATAACAGCAACAACAAAGCTGCCTTTTTTAAAAATTTGGAGCGATTGTCCGGAACCAAAAAAATGCAGGAGCAAATTGAAAGCGGCCTGACCACCGATCAAATCAGAAAAACATGGAAAAACGATATTGAAAATTTTAAAAAAACTAGGGCTAAATACTTAATCTATAACTAATGAAAAAATTACTGCTTATATTCTCTTGTTTAATATTTAATTTTGGCTCAGCTCAAGTAGCTCCACCCAAGCATATTCCACCACCCACAGACTATCATAGAGAAATAGACTCTGTTAAAGCCATAGCTTTACGGTTTTTAGATCAAGAAAAAATTCCCGGAATGACTATTGCTATCTCTAAAAAAGGTGATATTCTGTATTCAGAAGGATTTGGATATGCCAATATTGAAAAACAAACAAAGGTTAATGCCTCCAAAACCCTATTTAGAATTGCTAGTATTTCCAAATCATTGACAGCTTTTGCTATGGCAATATTAGCAGATAAAGAAAAATTAGATTTTGATGAAAGTATATATAATTACCTACCAAACTATCCCAAAAAGAAATATGACTTTACCGTTAGACAAGTTGGCGGGCATATTGCCGGAATAAGACATTACAAGGGTTCTGAGTTTATTTTAAATAAGAAAATGACCATTACAGAAGGTTTAGGTATTTTTAAAGATGATCCCTTATTATTTAAACCCGGAACAGATTACAAATACAGTACCTATGGATGGAACCTACTAAGTGAAGTGGTACAGAAAGTCGCTGACAAGCCCTTTGCAGATTACATGGAAGAGGTGGTTTTTAAACCATTAAAAATGAATAATACGGTTTTAGAAACCTCAGACAAACAACTTCCATTTAAAACTGATTTTTACCGCAAAACCAATCAAGACAAAATAGTGCTAGGTCGCGAAGTAAATAATGAATTTAAAGCTGCTGGAGGAGGTTTTCTATCTACATCAGAAGATTTGATTCTTTTTGGAAATGAAATAATAAACCCAACTTTAATTAAAAAAGAGACGGCTACTAAACTGGTTACGCCTCAGACATTGAGTAATGGCAAGAAAACCACCTACGGGATTGGTTTTGTTACGGATAAATCAAAAAACGATACGCCCCGCTATTCGCATTCCGGTGGTGGTATTGGTGCTACTGCCCTACTTTTAATGTATCCAGAAGAAAAAATTGTTATTGTTATCTTAACGAACTTATCAGGTGTTAAAATAAGAGATTTAGGCAATAAATTGGAATCAATCTTTGTCCATTAAATTATATAAACATCCAAAGCGTAAGTTAATAAAACAAACTAAATCTCATCAATTTTGAATCTCGAAGTCGATATATCGATACAATACTTCGTCGTCAATAAAATCAACGTTATAGTCAACACTTATAATAGTAGGAAATCCATAAATATCATTATATTCTACTTCTAATGATGCCACATTTTGATTTATCAAGTCTTGAATATAAACAAAAGCTTCTTCTATAGTTTTGGATGCATTATAAACATCTTCGCTAGTGTACCTCTCAAACAATAGCGATTCATCAAAGCCAACGCTATCCTTGACACTATTTACCACAAGAATATCCCTCATGTATGGACCACCACATTCACAGCTAATATTTTCAGTCCATTTATAATTTTTAATTTGAGCATTTTTCCATTGTTTTCTCGCCCGATGTAAATCTTCCCTTTGATCAGAAAATTCGTCAGTACTGCATGAAATAAAAAAGAAACTTAAAATTGTTAGAATTAAAATTTTATTCAACATTATTTTTAGTTTTTTAAATGAAAGCCTTTATTTTGTAGGTGTAAAATTACTATACACATAAGTAATCTCATCGTCAACAGCGTTTTTAATATGATCAATAGCAATGCTCTTGGGGAAACCAAATTGCTCATCATACTCCACTTCAAAAGATGCTACTTTTTTAGTATCAAAGCTTTCAATAAAATCAAATGCTTCTTCTACTGTTTTTGCTCCATCAAAAACCATTTGGTAAGTTTGCCCTTTGGGCAAGTTAGCTTCATTAAAATAGATAGTGTCCTTTTCATTATTTGACACCTTAGTTGTCCATTCCAACAATCCGCCACAAAAACACCATAAATTTTCTTGTATAATATACTCATCAAATTGGAGTTTTTGCCATTTGGCTTTTGCTAGTTTAAATTCGGTCATGCCTTCATCGTCGCCATCACAAGCAATAAACATAGTGGTAATAGAAAGTAGAAAAAGAAGTCTTCGCAACATTTTTTTGATTTTATACTTTTATGATGCAAAAGTCAACTAGTAGTTGCGTGAACAAAATTTAACTTGCTTATAGCGGTATTTTTTCCTTTAAACGCTCAACTATATTATAAGTTGCAGGGCAAACTTCAGTATTTTTTAAGGAAAGATGAGTTAACTGTATAAATTTCCTTCTATTGGTATGCGGGTATTCGCTGCACGCTTTTGGTCGTACATCATAAATAGAACAAGTATTGTCACTTACATCTAAAAAAGTGCATGGCGATTGTTTTAAAACCATAAAATCATCTTCGTCCCGTTGTAAATAATTAGAAATGAAGTCTATTTCCTTCATTCTAAAATGTTTTGAAATTCTGGAAATATCTTTATCGGTAAAAATGGGGCTTGTAGTCTTACAGCAGTTGGCACATGTTAAACAATCAAATTTTTCAAATTCTTCGTTATGCAAATCCTGCATAATTAAATCTAACCGTTTTGGTTTTCTCTTTCTAAGTTTTGCAAAGTACTTAGCGTTTTCAGCTTTTTTCTCTTTAGATAGTTTTGCTAAATTCTCTGGTATTGCTCTCATTACTTAAACCACATGGTAATCCCCTTAATTTTTGCTAAATCAGGTATTTGCTCCAATTTAATTTTTTGTGTACCAAAATCCTTAATTCCTAATTCTTTCTTGTCAATGGTAATGGTTGCATTCAGTTCATCAACAAATAAAACAGCAGTGCTAAAGGTGGATTGCACTTTATTTACAGTATAATTATCAACAATATCTTTGAAAACACCTTTTATATTCAACCCTTTTACAGTCTTATAGTTTTTATCAAATATTTGAATATTTTCAATGGTAGAAGACGAATCTTGCTCTGTTTTAGGAATAATTGTCAATAAATGATCTCCTTGTTTGTTATATACCAAATACTCGTCATAAGAAGATTCTGCTATGTTATCTTCTCCTAAATGCGTAACTAAAGAGTCTTTTTCAAAAATGGATTTTAACTCTTTTATTTGAGTAATTGAAGTTATTTTACCAACTTGCTCTTTGGCCAGAGTAAAGTTGGATTCCTCTTTACATTGTACTAGAACAATAGCTGCCAAAATTATTAATATTGCCTTTTTCATAAGTGTTATTTATTTTATTGCTTTTTTTAATATCCCCAATACACCTCTCATAAAAGTAGCACTGGTCAAGAGTTTTACAACCGGATTCATTCTTGTGCTTCTTCTAGAAGATGTTTTACGGCTTGTTTTAGCTTTCTCTTTTGCTTCTAATTCTTCTGCTCGTTCAATTTTTTCGTTTAACACTTCATAAGCACTTTCTCTATCTATTTCTTCATTGTACTTTTTAGCTAGTTTGGAATCTGCTATCAGTTCAGATAATTCCTTATCTGTTAAAATGTCCATCCTACTCATTGGTGCTCTTAACATTGTTCTGGCCAATGGCGTAGGTATTCCTTTTTCATTTAAACAAGAAACCAAGGCTTCTCCAATCCCTAATTGCGTTAATACTTCGGCAGTATCGTAATATTCAGAATCAGGATAATTTTCTGCGGTCAGTTTAATAGCTTTTCTGTCATTTGCCGTAAAGGCACGTAAAGCATGTTGTATTTTTAAACCTAGCTGCGACAACACATCCGAAGGTACATCTTTAGGATTTTGAGTTACAAAATAAATACCAATCCCTTTAGACCTAATTAGTTTAACAATACTTTCAATCTGATTGAGCAATGCTTTGGATGCTTCATTAAATATCAAATGAGCTTCGTCTATAAACAGAATAAGCTCCGGCCTACCTGAATCTCCTTGCTCCGGAAAAGTATCATAAATCTCTGCCAAAAGCTGCAACATAAAGGTTGAGAACAACTTAGGCTTATCTTGAATATCCGTCAGTCTCAATACAGAAATAATACCTTTACCATTGTCATCAACTCTTGTTAAATCGTTTACCTCAAAAGAACGTTCACCAAAAAAGAGTTCGCCTCCTTGTTGTTCAATTTCTACAACTTTACGCAAAATGGCACCTGTAGATGATGTTGAAATCCGTCCATATTCACTTTCTAGTTCTTTTTTTCCTTCTTGGGTGGCATATTGCAATACCTTTTTAAAATCTTTTAAATCTAATAAGAGTAATTTATTATCGTCACAATACTTAAACAATATAGCAACAATCCCACTCTGGGTTTCGGTCAGGTCTAAAATTCTCGATAACAATACCGGACCAAATTCTGAAACGGTAGCTCTTAATCTAGTTCCATCCTGTTCCGATAAGGTTAAAATTTCAACAGGAAACCCTTTTGCCTCAAACGGTAAACCAATTTTTTCATGGCGTTCATCAATTTTAGGATGCCCAGGACTTGCTTTTGCCAATCCACTTAAATCGCCCTTAACATCCATTAACAGAACGGGTATTCCGTTTTCTGATAGGTTTTCGGCCAAAACTTGTAGTGTTTTTGTTTTACCTGTCCCCGTAGCACCGGCAATTAAACCGTGCCTATTTAATGTCTTGAGGGGAATATTGATAAAAGCATTTGTTATAGTATTTTCGCCTAACATAGCCGAACCAAGTGTAATTGATTCACCCTTTGTTTTGTATCCTTCTTGAATAGATTTGGTAAACGTTTCAGTTACTGACATAGGTTAATATTTTTTCAAAAATAAGGCTATTCTATCAATTAGAAAATTACCTGTTAATAAAAGTTAGTATTCATCTTAACCCATTTACTATTTTATATCTTTGCGACAAATCTATTTAAAGATGAAAAAGCTATTTATCATATGTATTGCTGGGCTGTTAATGACATTTTATTCTTGTAAAACTAACAATGACAATAGTATCCAATTCTTAAATATTACCAATGACCAACCTAACAAGTATCCGTTTTCCAAAGCTGTTAAAACAGGAAATTTATTGTTTTTAGCTGGACAAATAGGTAAAGATCCTAAAACTGGAAAATTGGTTAAAGGCGGAATAGAAAATCAGACCAAGCAAGTTATGGAAAACATTAAAAGTGTTTTAGAAGCAAACGGAACAAGTCTAGACAAGGTTGTAAAATGTACCGTTATATTAGATAGTATTGAAGATTTTTCTGCAATGAACAGTATTTACAAAACTTACTTTAATGATAATTATCCAGCTCGTACCACTTTTGCAGCAAATTTGGTAGGTGGTGCAAAGATAGAAATTGAAGCAATAGCTGTTGTAGAATAATATGAAAAAAGAAGACAAAATATTATTAGATAAAGGAGAAACACTCCCCTTAATGGAGGAGTTTTATACCATTCAAGGCGAAGGATATCATACAGGTACTGCCGCCTATTTTATTAGAGTTGGTGGATGTGATGTGGGATGTCATTGGTGCGATGTGAAAGAAAGTTGGAATGCCGATTTACACCCTGTAACACAAACAAATTTAATCGTCAATAATGCAAAAAAATATTGTGATACAATAGTAGTTACAGGTGGCGAGCCATTGATGTACAATATGGACTATCTAACAAACCATCTTCAGTCGTCTGGCCTAAAAACCCATATCGAAACCTCTGGGGCTTATGATTTGACAGGTAAATGGGATTGGATTTGCCTTTCTCCTAAAAAGAACAAATTACCCCTGCAGAAAGCTTATGATAAAGCTAACGAACTCAAAGTAATCGTTTATAACAAAAACGATTTTGAGTTTGCCGAACAGCAAGCAAGCAAAGTAAACAAAGATTGTGTGCTTTTTTTACAACCGGAATGGAGTAATCAGAAAAAAATGACTCCACTTATAGTTGATTATGTAATGAAACATCCTAAATGGAAAATTTCATTGCAAACTCATAAATATTTGAACATTCCTTAAAATAATGTAAGGATTTTATTTTTTGCCGTCGAACTTTTAATATGATACGAAATATTTTAAGCATATTACTCATAATAATAGTTTGGTCATGCCAAGACAACTCTAATATTGTTGATGAATCCGAATTACCTCAGGATGAATGGACAGTTGATAATAGTAATATTTCTGGGGCCATAGGTCTTTATGACTTAATGAATAGCCCCAATTTCAATTCTGTTAGTGAAATTACCGATTTACGCGACAGTTCTAAAGTGGCATTGGTAAGTTTTAAAAATGAAGTTCGTGTCTATCCCTACCATTACACAAATCATTTTGAAATAATAAACGATTTTTTTGACGACAAGTATATAGCGGTATCATTTTGTCCGTTGACCAAAAGTGCCATTTGTTTTAATCGGAAAATTGATAACAAAGTTTATAATTTAGTAGCTTCAGGTTATTTATATAAAGACAATATGGTGCCTTCTGACGAAAATTACGCTATGTATTGGTCTCAAATGTTGATGAAAGGTATAAAAGGAGAATTTGCAGATAAGAAATTAGATAATTTTAACTTAATTGAAACTCGTTGGAAACTAGTAAAAGATTATTTTCCTTACGCTAAGGTCTTTAACCACAACATTAAAACTAAATCTAAAATTAAAAAAAGTAATAAAACAACTCTTGATAATGCTGATTTTGCATATGGTATTTTTAATAAAAAAATTAATGAAGAGGTTGAGCTCTATAAATATGATAATTTCTCTGAAGGAATACAATCTGTTAATGTTATAATGAATCAAAGACCTGTTTTAATAATTGGAAGCGAAAACAAGAAGTTTTTTACTTCATATTATGCTCCTGACAATAGCACATTATCACTTTTAAATGACGATGAATTTCCAAATATAATTACTGATTCTAAAGGAAATGTATATAATATTTTTGGATATGTAGTATCAGGTCCTGATACTGGAACTCAATTAGAATCACCTGTAGCTTATGTAGCTCAAAATTGGGCATGGAAAGACTTTTTTACTAACCTTAACATAAACGATTAATCGTTTATTGCTTTAAGTCTCATCGTTACTAAAGATAAAATTCTGTCAAATTGCTCGCTTAGACTCATGTCACTATTATCAATCTCAATTGCGTCAACGGCTTTTACAAGAGGAGAATCTTTTCGAGTAGAATCTATATGATCTCTCTGCTGAACATTCTGCAATACTTCTCCAAAGGTAACTTTATCGCCTTTATCTAGTAATTCTTTATAACGTCTAGTTGCTCTCTTCTCTGCAGATGCAGTCAAAAATAATTTTAATTCCGCATCAGGGAAAACTACGGTGCCAATATCTCTACCATCCATAACTAACCCTCTCTCTTTGCCCATTTCTTGCTGCTGTTCAACTAATTTTTTTCTTACTTCAGAAATTGCAGAAATCTTACTTACTAAACGAGAAACCTCCATAGTTCTAATTTCTTTTTCTACATTTTCATTATTCAAATACATTTCTGAAAATTTTAATTTCTCGTTATACCTGAATTTTAAATTGATATCGCTAAGTTTTTCAATTAAAATTTCTTTTTCTAAAAAATCATTACCCACCAGATTCTGCTGCATAGCATAATATGTCACTGCTCTGTACATAGCCCCTGTATCCACATAAGCATAACCCAATTTTTTAGCCAGTTGTTTGGCAATGGTACTCTTTCCTGTAGATGAAAACCCATCTATTGCTATAATTATTCTTTTCGACATTATTTATTAAAATTTTTCTTGGCTAAATTAATATTTAGAGTAAATGTATTTGTATTGGTTACAGGATGGTATTTTGTAAATGCATAATTAAATTTAAACCTGCCCAATTGTAGACCAAACCCAGCAGAAAGTCCAGCAAAAGTTCTACTTTCAGTCAAACGTAATTCTTTTCCTCTCCTAAAATTATATCCTAAGCGTAAATTAAACACCTTATCGGGAAATAATTCTGCTCCAACAACTACATGTCTAAACGCATTATCCAAAAATGTAATACCATCATTTGTTGTTTCTCCATCAATTGTTGTTTGGCTATCAGAAGGGTTTCTTACCGCAACTTTCCATTTTTGCAAATTATTAATAGTAATGTGCCATTGCAATGGAACATTTTCTAATTTGTACGAAGCACCTACAGCTATTTCAAGAGGCAACGACTCTCTTTCTTCATCAAATACATTTAACTGGTAACCTATATTTCTAATTACAGCCGAAAAAACATAAGGTTTGATATCATTAAAGTAAGTAATTCCAAAATCTACAGCTACACCACTTGATGTATAGTTTTCAATACTCGAACTAATATATTTTAAATTAGCTCCTGCATAAAAATTGCTTTTAGGTAATCTGTAGGCATATCCTACAGACAATGCTAAATCTCTTGCAGAAAAAGTGCCTGTTTCTTGCCCTGTTTCATCTGCAGCAATAAATTTACCATAATTTACATAAGTAACACCACCATGCAACGTCCCAAAACGTCTATTGATTAGGTGGGCAAAACTAGCCGATCCATAATTAATATCAGCTAAAAAATCCACATAACTTACAGAAGCTTGATTGTCAATTTCTTTGTTAATTGTTGATGGATTCCAAAAAGGTTGATTAACATCGTCATATAGAGTCAAAACCTCTCCTCCCAATGCCGCTTGTCTAGCAGAAGTGCTTACATTTAAAAAATTAAATACTTGCTCTCCTCCAATTTGTGCAAAAGAAGTATTGGACATTAACAAAACCAATATGACTAATTTTTGTTTCATATATTTTGACAAAGAAACTAGAAATATAAATTATAACGTAATTATTTAATGATATTTTAACTTTTGAGTATAAAAAAACCTTCATTAATTTAATAATGAAGGTTTAAAAGAAAGGCGATGACATACTCTCCCACCTGTTGGCAGTACCATCTGCACTGATAGGCTTAACTTCTCTGTTCGGTATGGGAAGAGGTGAGCCCTATCGTTGTAATCACCTTAAACTGTTTCAGTCCCGAAGCCTCGGTACTGTAAAAGTTGACATATAGAAAATAATAATATCGAAAATCGTAATTAAATTAAAATAGACTTTTTTATACACCGTCGCTTAAAGCTTTGGTGCAATCATAAAAAAAAGAGTTTCGCTCCCTGTTGGTTGCCCAACAGGGAGGATTCGTACATAAGCCTATGGGTTATTAGTACTACTCGGCTATGACATTACTGCCTTTACACCTATAGCCTATCAACGTGGTAATCTTCCACGACCCTTTAAAGAAATCTCATCTTGTGGTGGGTTTCGTGCTTATATGCTTTCAGCGCTTATCCCTTCCCGACGTAGCTACCCAGCAGTGCTCCTGGCGGAACAACTGGTACACCAGAGGTCAGTCCAATTCGGTCCTCTCGTACTAGAATCAGATCCACGCAAATTTCTAACGCCCGCTACAGATAGAGACCGAACTGTCTCACGACGTTCTGAACCCAGCTCGCGTGCCACTTTAATGGGCGAACAGCCCAACCCTTGGGACCTTCTCCAGCCCCAGGATGTGACGAGCCGACATCGAGGTGCCAAACCCCCCCGTCGATATGAGCTCTTGGGGGAGATCAGCCTGTTATCCCCGGAGTACCTTTTATCCTTTGAGCGATGGCCCTTCCATACGGAACCACCGGATCACTATGCTCTTGTTTCCAACCTGATCGACTTGTCAGTCTCGCAGTCAAGCACCCTTATGCCATTGCACTCTACGCACGGTTACCAAGCGTGCTGAGGGTACCTTTAGAAGCCTCCGTTACTCTTTTGGAGGCGACCACCCCAGTCAAACTACCCACCAAGCACTGTCCCCCGAGAACTCGGGGTTAGGCTTCGAATAAGCAAAGGGTGGTATTTCAACAGTGACTCCACAACGCCTGGCGACGCCGCTTCAAAGTCTCCCACCTATCCTACACATTACTTATCCAAAGTCAATACTAAGCTATAGTAAAGGTTCACGGGGTCTTTTCGTCCCGTAGCGGGTAATCGGCATCTTCACCGATACTACAATTTCACCGAGCTCATGGCTGAGACAGTATCCAGATCGTTGCACCATTCGTGCAGGTCGGAACTTACCCGACAAGGAATTTCGCTACCTTAGGACCGTTATAGTTACGGCCGCCGTTTACTGGGGCTTCATTTCATTGCTTCTCCAAAGGATAACAACTCCACTTAACCTTCCAGCACCGGGCAGGTGTCAGGCCATATACATCATCTTTCGATTTAGCATAGCCCTGTGTTTTTGATAAACAGTCGCCTGGATCATTTCTCTGCGGCCCTACCGAAGTAGGGCGACTCTTCTCCCGAAGTTACGAGTCTATTTTGCCTAGTTCCTTAGCCATGAATCTCTCGAGCACCTTAGAATTCTCATCCCAACTACCTGTGTCGGTTTACGGTACGGGTACTTTATATCTGAAGCTTAGAGGTTTTTCTTGGAAGCCTTTACACACACTATCCACGCTGCCGAAGCTTTGTGGTACTATCCCGATTTAGCAAGTCTAACGCATTTAACTATTAAACTTATACCTACTCGGTTTAACGAACTATTCCGTCAGTTCGCGGTGCTGTCATTACTCCGTCACCCCATCGCAATATAAAGTAGTACAGAAATATTAATCTGTTGTCCATCCACTACCCCTTTCGGGTTCGCGTTAGGCCCCGACTAACCCTCAGCTGATTAGCATAGCTGAGGAAACCTTAGTCTTTCGGTGTGCGGGTTTCTCACCCGCATTATCGTTACTTATGCCTACATTTTCTTTTGTAACCAGTCCAGCATACCTTACAGTACACCTTCAACCCTGTTACAATGCTCCCCTACCCCTCTATACTCGTGTATAGAAGCCATAGCTTCGGTAATATACTTATGCCCGATTATTATCCATGCCGGATCGCTCGACTAGTGAGCTGTTACGCACTCTTTAAATGAATGGCTGCTTCCAAGCCAACATCCTAGCTGTCTGTGCAATCCAACCTCGTTTATTCAACTTAGTATATATTTGGGGACCTTAGCCGATGGTCTGGGTTCTTTCCCTCTCGGACATGGACCTTAGCACCCATGCCCTCACTGCTGAGAATCATTTTATAGCATTCGGAGTTTGTCAGGAATTGGTAGGCGGTGAAGCCCCCGCATCCAATCAGTAGCTCTACCTCTATAAAACTATACTCAACGCTGCACCTAAATGCATTTCGGGGAGTACGAGCTATTTCCGAGTTTGATTGGCCTTTCACCCCTACCCACAGGTCATCCAAAGACTTTTCAACGTCAACTGGTTCGGTCCTCCACTATGTGTTACCACAGCTTCAACCTGCCCATAGGTAGATCACTCGGTTTCGCGTCTACTACTGCTAACTATGTCGCCCTATTCAGACTCGCTTTCGCTACGGCTCCATGTCTTAAACATTTAACCTTGCTAACAACAGTAACTCGTAGGCTCATTATGCAAAAGGCACGCCGTCACAACACGAAGTTGCTCCGACCGCTTGTAGGCGTACGGTTTCAGGATCTATTTCACTCCCTTATTTAGGGTTCTTTTCACCTTTCCCTCACGGTAC